>CANHHZ010000110.1 GCA_947460275.1 Sphingobacteriaceae bacterium
ACAGTAACCACTAAGTATGGTTCTGCAACTTTAAACTTTAGAATTTTACAACCTGCACCTGTAATTACCAGTTTCGATCCTGCGGCAGGAAGCCCGGATGATGTAATTACCATAAAGGGCAATTATTTTAAAGGGCTTACCGATGTTAAATTTGAGAGTACATCTGCTACTATTGTTTCGAGTTCACAAACAGAAATAAAAGTAAAGGTTCCCGCCGGAATTACCGCGGGATATATTTACGTTACCACACCCATTGGCACCGTAAAATCGGCAAAAGCATTTGGCCTTAGATTTACCATATTTGATGATGCACTTGCAACAGGATGGACAAATACCTCGTATAGCAGTACATTTGACATGAACAACACCACCATCATTAGAAGAGGTACAAAAGCAATTGCTCATAAGTTTAGCGTAGGGTTTGGAGCTGCAAGGTTTACAAAGGCTACTCCAGCGTTTTCTACAACAGGCTATACCGATTTAAAAATCTCCATTTATGGCGGGCCAGGTACTAATGGGAAAAAGGTGAGAATAACCATAGTTTCGGGCAAAACCTTCGACTTGATATTAACAGAAGGTTCATGGACAGATTATCAAATACCATTAACTAATTTGGGTAGCCCCGCAACAATTTCGGCAATTACTTTTCAAGAATTTAGCGGTTTAGCATCACAAATTTACATAGATGATGTAGGTTTATATTAGATTTATAAATGATTTTAAGAAACTCGATAATTTTTTGTTTGTTATGTTGTTTTAACCTAGCGGTAGCTCAAAAATCACTTACCAAAAATGTAGTCATTATCACTTTAGATGGCTACAGATGGCAAGAACTATTTAATGGCGCAGACTCTGCATTGCTATTTGGTAAAAAATTTAACAGCCAAGACTCCGCATGGCGAATAAAAAAATACTGGGATCAAGATAATTCCAAAAGAAGGGCAAAACTCATGCCTTTCTTTTGGAATTCAATTGCAAAAAATGGCCAAATATTTGGCAACAGGAAACATAAAAATTTTGTGAACGTCACCAATAAATATTGGTTCTCTTATCCTGGCTATAATGAAATATTTACAGGTTTTGCCGACAGCTTGATCAACTCAAATGACCATCCTGCAAACCAAAATGTAAATATTTTGGAGTTTTTAAATCAACTACCCGAATTTAATGGTAAAGTGGCTTCGTTCACATCCTGGGATACTTTTACCAAAATTTTAAATGAAAAAAGAGCTGGAATAACCGTTAATGCTGGGTTTAACAATGTGAAAGGCGATCACCTGAGCGAAGTACAAGAAAGTTTAAATCAACTCCAACATTGGTTACCCAAAGATTATGGAACTGGCGAAAGGCACGACGCGATTACCTACGCATTGGCAAAAGAACATGTTAAATTAAACCACCCGCGTGTGCTACAAATTAGCTTTACCGAAACAGATGCATTAGCACACAGTGCTAAATATGATTATTATTTGGATGCAGCACACTACAATGATGCTATGATTGCCGATCTATGGAACTATATGCAAACTGATCCGTTTTATAAAAACCAAACCACTTTTATCATTACCGAAGATCATGGAAGAGGCATTGGAGATAGCTGGCCTCATCATTATTATACCGTACCCAATTCAAATGAGCTATTTTTTGCAGTAATAGGCCCAGACACACAGGCAAATGGAGAAATGAAACAAAGCGGACAATGGTTTCAAAATCAATTTGCACAAACTATAGCCTCGTTTTTAAACATCACCTTTCAAAATGGTAAAAAACTAGGAAAACCTATAAAAGAAGTATTACCGCAAAACAAATAATATACTATTTATGAAGTTAAATCTACTTTTTACCCTTTGGTGTATAACTTGCTTTGCATCAAGTTCTAAAACTGCAAATGCACAATTATTATCCAATAAAAATGCCTCAAAAGAAACTGTAGCGCTCTATAAAAATTTAAACGAATTAAGTAAAAAACATATCTTATTTGGCCATCAAGACGACTTGGCTTATGGGGTCAATTGGAAATATCAAGACAAAAGAAGCGACATTAAAGATATAGTAAACGATTATCCAGCGGTTTATGGTTGGGATCTTGGCCGTATTGAACACAACTCCTTAAAAAACATCGATAACGTACCTTTTTCTAAAATGAGAAAGTATATTCAGGATGGATATAAAAGAGGTGGTGTAATTACCTTGAGTTGGCACTTCGACAATCCATTAACAAGTGGGTCATCATGGGATACCACAAAAAACACCATTGCCGCTATTTTGCCAGGTGGCAAAAAACACGAGCTCTACAAAAGTTGGTTAGATAATGCTGCCACGTTTATGCATAGCTTAAAAGGAGGAAAAGACGAAGCCATCCCCATTCTCTTTCGCCCTTTTCATGAAGTGACCGGAAATTGGTTTTGGTGGGGCAAGAGCGCAACAACTCCAAAAGAGTTTAAAGAAGCTTGGCGATTTACAATTCAGTATCTACGCGAACACAAAAAGCTCAACCAACTTATTATTGTATATAATGTAAACGACTTTGCCAACGAGCAAGAATTTTTAGCTTGCTACCCTGGCGACGAATGGGTAGATGTACTTAGTTTTGACAAATATCAATTCGAAAATGAAAGTAAAAAAGACTTTATCAATACCAC
Source organism: Sphingobacteriaceae bacterium (assembly GCA_947460275.1). Classification (GTDB taxonomy): domain Bacteria; phylum Bacteroidota; class Bacteroidia; order Sphingobacteriales; family Sphingobacteriaceae; genus Pedobacter. The sequence continues at coordinate 2,643 of CANHHZ010000110.1, forward strand.
CCGCCACCAACTTGAAATACTTACTAAACTAGCCAAAAACAAAAACAAACTGGCTGCATTTGCAGAAACTGGCTTTGAAGCTATACCAGACTCACATTGGTGGACAGCAACTTTATGGCCTGCCATAAAAGATTATCCCCTTTCTTATGTCTTAGTTTGGCGAAATGCCGGTTATATGCCCTCGATGAAAAAAATGCATTATTACGCCCCATATAAAGGACAAAAATCTGAAAACGATTTCAAGAGATTTTATCAAAACGAAAAAATATGGTTCGAAAAAAAATTAGCGCTTAAAAATATTTACCAAAAATAAATGAAACTACAATTTATAGATATTGCCATTCTATTAACTTATTTAATAAGCATGGTCCTTATTGGCCTATACATGAGAAACAAGGCCAAACAAGACAAAGATAGTTACCTAATGGGTGGTAAAAAACTCCCTTGGTATATGCTTGGCTTAAGTGACGCTAGCGACATGTTCGATATTAGTGGCACCATGTGGATGGTAGCGCTATGCTTTGTTTATGGCTTTAAAAGCATTTGGATACCTTGGTTATGGCCTGTTTTTAATCAAGTATTTATGATGATGTTTTTATCCAAATGGCTAAGAAGATCGAATGCAACTACTGGTGCAGAATGGTTAAAGACTAGATTTGGCTTAACAGGAAAAGGAGTTACAGGGTCTCACATTATTGTAATTGCATTTGCCTTGATTAGCTGTTTGGGGTTTTTAGCTTACGGTTTTATAGGATTAGGGAAATTTGTAGAAGTTTTTATTCCTTGGGAATCGGTAAAAGATTATATCCCTTTTAACGTAAAAGCTGCCTATGTACCCCATTTTTATGGCATTATTTTTACCCTTTTCGCCATGTTTTACTCCATTATCGGCGGTATGCATAGCATAGTTTTGGGTGATGTGATTAAATATGCAATCATGACCATAGCCTGTGTAGCTATAGGTATCATCGCCGTACAACATTTAAATGGGCAAACTTTAAATGTTCCAAAAGGCTGGAACGATCCATTTTTTAGTTGGAACTTAAACCTAGATTGGAGTGCTATTGCAGCCGATGCCAATAAAAAAATTGCCGATGACGGTTTTAGCCTATTTGGCATTTTCTTTATGATGATGCTTTTAAAAGGTGTATTTGCTTCTCTTGCTGGTCCAGCACCAAACTACGATATGCAAAAAGTACTCAGCACTCGTAGTCCAAAAGAAGCCAGCAAAATGACCGGCTTTGTTAGCATAATTCTACTGCCCATTCGTTATTCGATGATTACCGGACTTACAGTGTTGGCGTTGTTATACTATAACCAACTTTACTTAAAAGGCCCAGATGGAGTAACTGATTTTGAACGCATTTTACCTGCTACGATCAATAACTTTTTGCCAGTTGGCGTTTTGGGACTTGTACTTACCGGTTTGTTGGGCGCATTTATGGGCACTTTTAGTGGCACGTTAAATGCCGCACAAGCTTACATTGTAAACGATATTTACCTCAAATACATTAACCCCTCTGCCCCTACCAAAAAAATAATGACCATGAACTACGCCGTTGGTGTTTTAGTGGTTACTGTTGGCGTCTTCTTTGGTTTTTTGGCCAATAATGTAAACGATATTTTGCAATGGATAGTGGGTGGGTTGTATGGTGGATATGTGGCTGCCAACTGCTTAAAATGGTATTGGTGGCGTTTTAATGCCAATGGTTTTTTTTGGGGCATGTCGGTTGGTGTTGGAGCAGCATTAGTGATGCCTTACGTAACCACCGGCCTACCGTTGTACTGGTGGCCTTTACTTTTCGTGCTGTCAGTTATAGGCTGTTTGATTGGAACTTACACCGCACCTCCTACCGATACCAGTATACTCAAATCGTTTTACAAAACAGTAAAGCCATGGGGTTTTTGGAAACCAATATATGATTTGGTAAAACAAGAAGACCCAAATTTTGAAGAAAATAAAAATTTTAAATTAGACATGTTAAATGTAGTATTGGGAATCATTGCACAATTGTGTCTTACCATTTTTCCAATGTACCTTATTACCGGCATGTATACGCCTTTGTGGGCAACAACAGGTGTTTTAGCCTTGATTATCTTTATTTTGAAGAGAACTTGGTGGGATAAATTAGAAGATTAAGCGAGAATTATAGATGATGATAACGAATTTCGAAGAACGATTAGTAAACTTAAAAAACAACCAAGAAAAGCTAATCAATCAAAATAACATATTAATCAAAACTGATAACGGTATTTTTAACCGTTACCAATATCCAATTTTAACCGCAGCACATGTGCCTTTAAATTGGAGATACGATTTTAATCCGGTAAGTAACCCCCATTTGATAGAACGCTTTGGCATTAATGCGGTATTCAATGCAGGAGCCATCAAGTGGAATAATAAGTATATTTTAATGACCCGGGTAGAGGGAATAGATAGAAAATCTTTTTTTGCAATAGCCGAAAGCCCTAATGGAATTGATAATTTTAAATTTTGGGATTATCCTACACTAATGCCAGAAACTGAAAGTCCTGACACTAATGTATATGATATTCGATTAGTATCCCATGAAGACGGCTGGATTTATGGCCTTTTTTGTACCGAAAGAAGAGATCCAAACGCAAATGCGGGCGACCAATCTGCTGCCATAGCACAATGTGGAATTGCTCGTACAAAAAATTTGGTGGATTGGGAAAGACTAGCAGATCTTAAAACGCCATCTCCCCAACAGCGAAATGTAGTTTTACATCCAGAATTTGTAAACGGAAAGTATGCATTTTATACCCGACCACAAGATGGTTTCGTTGAAGCTGGAAACGGTGGAGGAATTGGATTTGGCCTAGCCGAATCGATGAAAAATGCGATGATTGAAAAGGAGGTTGTAATGGACAAAAAAATATACCATACCGTATATGAATCCAAAAACGGGCTTGGTCCGGCTCCTATTAAAACCATAAAAGGTTGGCTACACCTTGCCCATGGTGTTAGAAATACAGCAGCGGGTTTACGTTATGTGCTCTACATGTTTTTAGCCGACCTGAACGACCCAACAAAAGTTACACATAAACCAGCGGGTTATTTTTTGGCTCCGGAAGGGGATGAAAGAATTGGCGACGTATCTAATGTTGTGTTTAGCAATGGCTGGATAGCAGATGAAGACGGTACAGTTTTTATTTATTATGCGTCATCGGATACTAGAATGCATGTAGCTACAAGTTCAATTGACCAACTTTTGGATTATGTAATCAACAATCCAGAAGATGGATTTAATTCTGCAAAAACCACACAAACCATCATCAATATTATCAATACTAACAAAAAAATTCAGTGCAATTCTTAATTTAAAATAAGTAGATTGCTTGTAAAATGAATTTAAAAATTTACAAAAAAGAAGTAAAAAAAGAATTGCATACCATTTTGGCATGGTGGATAAAATATGCACTGGACAAAAAAAATGGAGGATTTTATGGAAAAATTAACAATACAAACAGCTGCACTCCAGAAGCCATAAAAGGATTAGTGCTAAATACCCGTATCCTTTATACATTTTCTTCTGCTTTTTTACTTACTGCAAAAAAATCATACCTCAGCATCGCGGATCGGGCATTTAACTACTTGATAGCGCATTTTTTAGATACAGAAAATGGTGGGTTCTACTGGTCGGTTAACTATAAAGGCAAATTAGATGACGGTAAAAAACAAGTATACGGTCAAGCTTTCGCCATTTATGCATTGGCCGAATATTACAAAGCAACCTCAAATACTAGAGCTTTAGAAACTGCAAAAAACTGTTTTGAACTTTTAGAAAAACATAGTTTTGACCCCATCAACACTGGTTATTTAGAGGCATTTACACAAAGCTGGAGTCCTATTGAAGATTTACGCCTTAGTGATAAAGATCAAAACGAAAAAAAAAGCATGAACACGCATTTGCATATCATAGAAGCTTAT
>CANHHZ010000111.1 GCA_947460275.1 Sphingobacteriaceae bacterium
TCAGTTTGAGCATAAGGTTAAATCAAATACCCCGCAAGGGGAAAAGCTACAAGTAGCACTTTTATTAATTAAACAATATGAAGATGCTAACTATCCCATTCCACTTCCAGATCCTATTGATGCCATTAAGGTTAAAATGAATGAGTTAGGATTGAAGAATAAAGACCTTGTTGGCAAAATGGGTAGTAAAGGATATGTTTCTTCTTTACTCAACAAAAAGAAGCCATTGACCCTGGAGTTAGCTAAGTTTTTTCATCAAGAATTGAATATTCCAGCTGAGGTATTATTGTCCTAATGTTATCAAAAAAAGTTCAGTCAGATAAATAAAATATCCAGATTTTTTGAACAAAATAAAACTTTTGACTGATGCTTATGATACAGATAATCTTACAGAAGAGATAAAGAAATCGGTCTTTAGACTAATGAAAAATGATTTCAACTAATAAGTAAATTAACAGTACTAGGCCTAAAAAGCTGCAACCAGCCTAACTCACCGATAGACAAAGAAAAAGTCCCGTCTCGATTGATCGTGACGGGACTTGTCTTGTGCAGCATCCCTTACAGACGAAAGATGCAACTATAATGCGATGATTGAGTATGTGACTATCAGGAAATTAAGGGATTGAACTTTGTGCAATTTTGCAGGACGTTTAATTATAGATTGTAACTTTTTCTAACCATCAAAAAGTATAACTTATCCGAAAGTAACTTTCTTAGCATCAACAACATTGGACCGGGTTTACCCACCGCATATCTCATTTGATTACTATTGTCAGTTGCAGATTTGAAAATCATCTTTGCTACAACTTCAGGGCCTTCTGCGTCTTTCATCACTTTTGCCGCAGCATCATTAAATTTTGCAATAAAAGTGTCGTACTCATTCGTATAATCTGGCTTAATGAATTGACGACTTCTTCCGTAGAAATCTGTTATAATCGGTCCCGGTTCTATTAGTTTCAATTTGATATTGAATTGTGCTAATTCATAATGCAAAGACTCTGTAAAACCTTCGACCGCAAATTTAGTAGCGTGGTAAATGCTGTAAAGAGGAAAGGTGATTTTTCCACCCATACTCGAAATTTGTACAATAGTTCCCCCTCCAGTGGGTCTCATATGTTTTATTGCTTCTCTAGTTACACGCATTAATCCAAAAACGTTCGTGTTGAATTGTTTTTCAATGATTTCGTCTGACATAGCCTCAAATGCTCCATCAACACCATAACCTGCGTTGTTAACTACAATGTCAATTTTCCCAAAATCGTTTATTGCACGTGACATCGCTTGGGTAATACTTTCAAGGCTCGTTACGTCCAACGGGTATAATTTTACATTGGGGTACTGCTTGAAATCTGTTTCAGTTGCAGGATTTCTTTGAGTTGCAATAACGTTCCACCCCATTTTAGCAAACTCTAAAACACTAGCTTTCCCAATTCCGCTTGAGGTTCCTGTAATCAACACTGTCTTTTTCATATTTATCATATTTTATTTTAAACAAAAATATTGGGTTAAAATCAAACCCACAACATTAGAGTATAGTCTATAGTTGATATTTATTTTTCCACACACTATATTTGCTGCATGTTAATAAACGAACTAGCTAAAAAAACAGGAATTTCTACTCATACCATCCGCTTTTATGAAAAGTCAGGTTTAATTGAGGGTAAACAAGATGAAACCGTTAAATCGAATAATTACTTTCATTATGACGAAATAACTATTGAAAAATTAGAATTTATAAGTGATGCAAAATCGGTAGGATTTACTATCAGGGAAATAGGTCAAATGATTGATGCTTGGTATAACAATAGATTCAGCAAAGAAAAAAAGTTAAGTATTCTTGATGAAAAATTACATTCTCTTGAACAGAAGATGAAGGAAATTAAGGAAATGAAGAAACAGATACTTCAGTTCAAGAAAGATGTCCTAAACGATCAGTGTTAGTCCTTGAGCCGTCCTGAAATAGATTGACTGTTTTTTGATGAACTTTTCAATTTTCACCGCTTGAGATTCAGTTTCCCCACAATGGTAAACTGCTGCTAAAATCCAAGGGCGATATTTTGAGGTGAATGTTGGATGGTTGGAATTGTTATGCTCATCAAAACGACGTGAGTAATTATTGGTATACCCCACATAAAACTTATCGGCGCTTAAAGAATAGAGAATATACAAGTAATACATGAAAAACCTTTAGAACAAGAAAGCCTTACCGGGCATGGTAAGGCTTTTTCTTGCAATCTGCTCCCTCTGCTGGGCTCGAACCAGCGACCCTCTGATTAACAGTCAGATGCTCTAACCAGCTGAGCTAAGAAGGAGTATTTATATTTTAAATTACCAAAATCCTTTGGTAAGGCTTCCGATCCTCTGATTAATCCCGTACTTACGGGACTCTAACCAGCTGAGCTAAGAAGGAGTACTCTGGTTATTCCCTCAACAAACAACAAAATGTAGTTTGTTTTGGGAATGCAATATTAGGGCTTTTAAATTATTTATGCAATATTTGCAGTGAAAAAAATTAAAAAAAAATTAAGAAAAATTATATGAGCCTGATAATCATAGGTACTGTGGCATTTGACGCCATTGAAACTCCGTTCGGAAAAACTGATAAAATTGTTGGTGGAGCAGCAACATACGCTAGTTTGGCGGCTGCTTACTTCTATAAAAAAACAAAAATTGTGGCCGTTGTTGGCGAAGATTTTAAAAAAGAAGACATCGACACTTTTAAACAACACGGAATAGACACCGAAGGCTTGCAAATTAAAGCTGGAGAAAAGTCTTTCTTTTGGAGCGGCAAATACCACAACGACATGAACAGTCGTGATACCTTGATTACGGAACTTAATGTACTCGAGAACTTCGACCCTATTATTCCTGAAAGCTACCAAGATTGCGAATATTTGATGTTAGGCAACTTGACCCCTCAAATTCAGCAAACCGTAATTAAAAGGTTAAAAAATCGCCCTAAGCTGATTGTATTAGATACAATGAACTTTTGGATGGACATTATGATGGACGATTTACTAGAAACAATTAAAATGGTTGATGTATTGACCATTAATGATTCTGAAGCGCGTCAGCTGTCTGGCGAATATTCATTGGTAAAAGCAGCCAATAAAATCTTAACCATGGGCCCTAAATACTTGATCATTAAAAAAGGCGAACATGGTGCGTTGTTATTCCACGAAGATAAAATTTTCTCTGCTCCTGCCTTGCCTTTGGCTGATGTATTTGATCCAACTGGCGCTGGCGATACTTTTGCAGGTGGATTTATTGGTTACTTGGCACAAGTTGGCACGGTTAACTTTAACAACATGAAAAACGCTTTAATTTATGGCTCGGCATTAGCTTCATTCTGTGTAGAGAAATTTGGTACAGAACGTTTACTAGAATTAGATAAAAAAGTGATTGCAGAGCGTTTACAACAGTTTGTAAACTTAAGTAGCTTTGAGATTACACAAGATTAAATATGAGATCTTCCTAAAAAAACCTCTACAAATTATGCAGAGGTTTTTTTATGGCTATGAATTAAGTTAACCATATTTTATCATCTCCCGGCTACAAGTTCCATCGTCAAAAAACTCGAATACAGCATAGGCTGGATCAAATTCTTGAAAGGCACCTTGCCACCAATTTCCGCTAATTGCACCATTACAATAATATTTTATGCCATGATATTGAACTTCATCTTGCAAATGAATATGACCACTTAAACAAGTTTTGATATTCGGATACTGATTAAATAAAGCTTTGATAGCCAAAAAATCCGTATGCATTAAGTTTCGTTTAATCATCAAATCTCCATTCGGCTCTGTTTTGTTAAAAAATAAGCCTGCACAGATAGATAAAATTGGAATATGTGACACAATTGCAATAAACTGATTACTTGGTATTTCGGCAAGTTTATTTTTAAGCCAAGTCATTTGCGCTTCATCAAGTTTACCAATATAACCTCCAGCAGCGTTAAGTTGTGTACTATCTAAAACTATAAAATTCCACTTTCCTTTTTTAAAGTGATAATAACGATTGGGAATTTTCAATTCTTTTACAGCCCAATCTTTACCATAAAGAGCATCTGTGCCATCTGGTTCTTTTTTGAACCAACCATATACATCATGATTACCAATGCAGGCGTAAACAGGCAATTTATTTTCCGCTTTCATAATTTGCTGGTAAAGATCCCACTGGGTTTGTGTTGATTCTTTGGTTGCCCCTAAAGCATCCATAATTGAGTCTCCCCCGTTGACCATAAAATCAAGCTTTGGCTTTAAATTTTGGACATGCGCTATAGCTTTGGCCATCCCTGCTTCTGGCACTGCACCTGGCTTAATATGGATATCGGATATGAATGCAAAACGAAATGAACGCTTTGGATCACTGGTCTTTGCCGACACCGCAGCAGGCAACAGCGATAACCCTGCGGCAAAAAAACCAGATTTGATAAATTCTATTCTCTTCATTACCTACTAAGGTAATGAATTGTCAGCTATTACTTTATAAAAAAGCTTAGCACAAACTCATTTTAATTTACCTATAATCTTAAACTTTTCAAATACCGTATCGGTATGTGGCGCATCAGGTAATTCGTCTGTTAAGTCTTGTCCAGCCCAATGTTCGTAATGCTTGCCATTTTTCCATAATCTACTTCCACCAACATCATAAATCATCCCCTTAAAGGCAATCCAAATCTCAGGTTTATCCTGCCCATTGCGCAAAGCCAACTGCGATTTGGTATACGTTGGTAAATCCATTATTTTACTTCGTTTACTTTAAACAATTCGAACAAATAGACTACGCTTAGCAACATGGCCATCATATAAAAATGGTTTTCTAAAGGGATATTAGCCAAATTAATTCCGGTAGTAGCTGCAAATTGGTATTTGAGAATAGGAAGATTACATAAAAACCCGTAACACACATAAAAAGGGATAAGCATAACTGCATAAGCCCTATAAAAACGATACATAAACCTTAATTTATAATTTACATATTCGATATAAAAAACCAATGCAAATAAGACCGAAAATGCAACTACGGTGTACCACTTGGTATAGGCAAAAAACAAAAACGCAACGCAAAGGCCAAGTAAAAGATTGCTCAGCGCCAAGCTAAAGCGTTGCAAATTGTTGTTGGTAAACTTATGATTTAAGAAAGTGTAAATGCTTAAGCCAGCAAGGCTAAATGCAAAAAGAAAAATATAATGCTCGAGCGGCAAATTTCTATAATAATAGCCCATCAGGTACTGGGCATTAAAGGTCCATATTTTTAAAGAGGAAAACAAAGTAGCTATGCCCGAAAAAATAACTGCGGAGAGTAAAGAAGGCAGCCAAATGGCTTTTAAATCTGCTAACAGAAAAGCTTTTGTACTTAGTAAAAGAATAAATGGAATGGAAAGTAAAAATATATCTACCAATAAAAAATTGTAGCTCATTTGGTGAAAGATTAAATTATCCTCCAAAATTATCATTTTTACCCAATAAATGCTTTTTGTTTAAAAAGGTAATAAAAAAACCCTAACATTTTTAGCTGTTAGGGTCTCCATTTTTATACGATCAGTTGTCGGTTGCAGTGGCAGCGGGGCTATTTGAGTTAACTGCATAAGTTTTTAAATACTTTTTTAAAATTCCGCGAGCGACATGGATGCGGGTTTTCACTGTTCCAATTGGAATTTTTAGCTCTTCGGCTATTTCATGGTATTTAAATCCTTCAAAATATTTTATAAATGGCACATAATATTCGGGCTGCAAGGTTGCCAATGCTTTTTCGATATCGGCCATTACAAATCTACTTTCGGCCGCATTACTAGATGCACTATAGTACAAATTAACTGAAGATATATCTTCACTCTGTGTAATCAAATGAGTTGTTTTTACCATCCGTCTATAATTATTGATAAACGTATTGCGCATAATAGTAAACAACCAGCCCTTTAAATTTGTTCCTTCTTTAAACTTAGCATAATAGGTAACAGCTTTTAGCATGGTATCCTGCACCAAATCATTGGCGTCATCTACGTCTTTAGTAAAATTTAAAGCAAATGAATGCAAAGAACCAGAGTAGTCATGCAATTGATGATTAAATTGATGTTGTGTCATAGGTAATTTAGTTTAGTGAGTAAAACTTACTGAAGTAGTCTAAACTATAACAACTATAATACCAAAACCAATCTGTTTATTCCAAAAAGCGATATTTAGGCTATAAAAGTGGTCTCAAGATTGTTTACCACACATTTACTTCTCGCTCCAACAAAACACCAAACTTTTTGTTTACTGTTTTTATAATTTGTTCTGAAAAAGTATACACTTCCTGTCCTGTAGCACCACCATAATTGACCAATACCAATGCTTGGTTTTTCCAGGTTCCGGTGTGTCCCTGTACAATACCCTTAAATCCACATTGCTCTATCAACCAGCCAGCTGCTAACTTTATTTTTTGTTCAGGTGCAGGGTAGTGCACCAAATTTGGAAATTTAGCGATTAAGCTTTCAAAAACAGCAGACGCTATTACCGGATTTTTAAAAAA
>CANHHZ010000112.1 GCA_947460275.1 Sphingobacteriaceae bacterium
CAAGGTGGTTTCGGACTTTGGCTAAATGCAGGCGTAAATACCCAATGGGGAAATTTAGTAGCTTCTTATTGGAAAGGAAATAATTTTATCACCATCAAAGGGATGCCGTTGTACCAATCGGTTTCAGAAAATTTATACGAAGCGGGCTTTAAACAACAACAACGTAACCTAATTGCTTTGCGCTATGTTTACCAAAAAGAATTGGTGCCACATTTATTTTTGGACGTTCGTTTTGAGCCTCATTTTGATTTAAACCATGCCGATTCGCAATTACAGTTTAGCCATTCGCTGTTTTTAACCTACAAGGAAGATTTTAGGATATTTAAGAAGAGTCGTTAGTATACGGCTCGTCGTCTTTGCGCTTTCATCCTTGGTCTTTTTTCAACAATTTTAAAACTGCGTGCAACCTTTTTAGGCTAAGCTTCATCTACCTTTTACAAACCCATGAAGGCGACAAATACACTTAATACCAACGACATTATAGCAGGCTGTAAGGCGGGCAATAGGCAAATGCAAGAAATGCTGTACAAGCAAACTGCCGCTAAAATGTTTGCCATTTGTATGCGCTATGCAAAAGATAGGATGGAGGCCGAAGATGTTTTGCAAATGGGCTACATAAAAGTTTTTGGAAAGATAAACGAGTTTAGAGGCGAGGGCTCATTTGAAGGGTGGATGCGCAGAATAATGGTAAATACCGCGATAGAGAGCTACCGAAAAAACTTGCGCAGCTTGGCCATTGTGCCAATTGACGATGTTTACGAACAACCGCAAACAGGGTTTGATTACCACAGTTTAGGGGTAAAAGATTTGATGAAATTGATACAAAACCTTGCCGATGGTTACCGAGTGGTATTCAATATGTATGCGATAGAAGGTTATTCGCACAAAGAAATTGCCAAAGAATTGGGCATATCCGAAGGAGCAAGCAAGTCTCAATTGTCGCGAGCAAGAGCAATATTGCAAAAAGAAATTATTAAAATGGAGGGCTTTGGTTATGCAACACATACCGGATAAAGAATTCGATCAATTGTTTAAAGATAAATTTAATGACGCAGAGATTGAACCCTCTGCAAATTTGTGGGCTAACATTGAAAAAGAGTTAGCACCTAAGCGCAAACGCATTATTCCGATTTATTGGATGGCAGCGGCAAGTGTTACTGTTGTAATTACAGCTGTATTAATGTTGCAACAAAAGGAAACGCTTTACTTGCGTGGCAACTCGCCAATTGCTGTCAACCCGCCAAAACCTGTTGATAATGCTGTTATTGATGATGATACAGCGCTTAAACAATTGGCAAAAACTGCTAATAAACAGCCGTTGGTAAACGCAAACATTAATTTGAATGGTAAAAAAGTTGGCGGTGGTGTGGCGGGCAACTTAAAAGATACCGTGAGCTTGCAACCAAACACACAAATTGCTCGTCTACCTATAAAACAGACCAACCTAAAGCCACTGGAAGCGCTAGATGTTGCGCCAATAAATACAAATGGTGTACAAACTGAAATTGCAACTGCAAACAAAGACAACTACAGCGAAGAAAGTTATATTGAAGAAATAGCAACAATTACCCAACGCAAAGGAATTAGAAATGTAGGAGATTTGGTAAATTTTGTGGTTGATAAAGTAGACAAAAGGGAAAAGAAATTTATAAAGTTTAACACTGATGACGACGAATCAACTGTTAGCGCCATAAATATTGGATTTTTTAAGCTAAACAAAAGAAGCAGAGCAGAGCGTTAATGGACCAGGATTAGAGGATTTTCAAGATTTACAGGATTTGAAGAGAATAGGATTTTATTATAAACCATAAAACATACATAAATGAAAAAGTTAATATTTATAGCAGCTTTGGTTAGCGGAATTGGAGCAACAACATCAATCGCAAATGCGCAACAAGATAGTTTAAAAGGTAAGAGCGGTGCAAAAGGTAAAAGTATCAATTATGGTAAAACCATTAGCATAATAGGTAGTGGAGATGAAGGTATTTACACAAGTAAGTACCGCGATTCATTAAATAAAGTGAACCAACATAAAGCTCGTTTTGTAGGAGGAATTACCTTTACCCGTTTTGATTTAGGTTTTTCTAAATTGATAGACAATGGAAGTTTCTCTCTATCACCTTCAAATCAATTTTTAGATTACCAATTCGGTAAAACCAGCCACGTTTCTTTTGATGTGTTACAATTGGGCTATAGATTTAATTCACACTTTAAAATTTATTTGGCTGGTGGTTTCGATTGGACTTTGATAAGGTTAAAAAGAGACATTACCATGCAAAAAAACGCTGCTAATTTATCTTATACTAACGAGTCTATTCATTTTGACAAAAACCGATTGTCGAGCAGTTATTTACATATTCCGTTAAATTTTGAATTAAGAAGCAAGCAAAACGATAAATACTTTTATTTTGTTTTTGGTCCGGAAATTAGCTTTTTATTAAATGGAAAGGTTAAGCAAATTAGCGGAGAACGTGGTAAAGAGAAATTTAAAGACGATTACAATTTTGCACCGTTTCGTTATGGTGCTAACTTACGCTTTGGATACGACAACTTGGGTGTTTTTGTAAAATATTATGCAAACGATATGTTTGATAGCGCCCCACAAAAAGGACTAAAAAATATGGCTTTTGGATTAACGCTTGGGTTAAACTAGTTAAATATTGTAAATTTCTTTAACAGAAACTAAGCTTTGTCAAACTTCTTGAAACTAGTAAAAATCTTTGACTAAGTTTAAACTCTAAACACACAAATAAACCGATCCTGTAGCTTTAAAAGCTGCAGGATTTTTTTGTGCTTTTCATGCTTGATGCTAAGGGAATTTTACGTGATATATCTTTCAGATTTACCGACTTCATAACTTCCAGACTTTCCCTATCTTTACGCTGTGAATGAGCAAATAATTACCGTAAAAAATTTAACTAAACAGTATCAAGAAACACAGCTTTCGGGGATAAGAAACATTAATTTTTCTATAAAAAAAGGCGATATTGTAGCTATTATCGGTGAAAGCGGAAGCGGAAAATCCACTCTTTTAAAGTGTATTTATGGTTTGCTAAAAGCCAATGAAGGCGAAGTTTTTTTAAACGGAAAACGTGTAAAAGGGCCAGATGAGCAATTGATTCCTGGCCATGCCGAAATGAAAATGGTTACCCAAGATTTTTCGTTAAATATTTACGCTAAGGTGTATGACAATATTGCTTCGATGTTATCCAATACGGACATTGCTGCCAAGAAAGCAAAAACTTTAGAGATGATGGAAAGGTTGCGCATTACTCCATTGAAAGATAAAAAGGTAATTGACCTAAGTGGAGGCGAACAACAGCGGGTAGCAATAGCCAAAGCTTTAATCAGCGACACTAAAGTTCTGTTGTTAGACGAACCATTTAGTCAAGTAGATGCGTTGCTTAAAAACCAGTTGCGGGCAGATATTAAACGCTTGGCTAAAGAAACTGGATTGACTATTATTTTGGTTTCTCATGATCCAACAGATGGATTGTTTTTAGCAGATCAACTGTTGATTTTAAAACAAGGTGAACTTTTGCAAAACGATTCGCCCGAGCATACGTATAGTAATCCATCTTCAATTTATACTGCGCAAATTTTAGGAAATGCGGTAGTTTTAAATCAACAAGAAGCGCATCAGCTGGGTATAAAAACTCAAAAACAGCACGTAGTTTTTTATCCCGAATGGGTAGAACTCAAAAATACTTGGAGCAGTAAACGCTTTGAGGTAAGCGAAGTTTATTACAAAGGTTTTTACGACGAACTTTTGTTAGAAAGAAATGGCGTAAAAATTAGAGCATTACAATTAAACAGCGGCGAGCATAAAAAAAACGACCATGTTAAAGCAAACATTGGTCGTTTTTTGGAGTTTTAGGCTTCTTTTAACTTATGTTTTTAGCTGCTATTAACACGACCTTAATTCGTGTAGTGCTGCTTGGCCTTATGGTGCCATCATAATATATTCTAATTTTTCCTTGATATATTTCGTAGTCATATTTTGAAACCGAATTTGGAATTTGAAAATACCCTGTGGCATTTGTCCCATCTGTAGCGATATATACTAGTACGCCTTCATCTTTTAAATTGACCAAATCAAATTCATTAGCTAGTAAATCTACATAGAATCCCGCACCTGGATTTGGTATCCAAGAAGAAGATGTTCTGTCAAAAATAATTGTTCTGTTAGGTGTCGTTTGGTTAATGATAGTGTCTTTTTTGCAAGACGCCAAACCTAGTGTGGCAATGCAAAGGAGTGTTAAAGTAAATTTTTTCATATTATTTGTGTGTTTTGCAAGAAGTAAAGCAAAACTATTGCCAAAAATACCTTGCTAAAAAGATTGGCTTCCTTTAGGTAGGCAGGCTTCGTTGTTCCTCCTCGCAAAGACGGCATTGTGAATTTAACTTGTCACTTTCAATTTTATACCTTTTGCCTTCCACCTTTAAACAAGGTGTTCGAAAAGTATTTGGTATTGATTTGCTTCAATAAAATTCGACTTTTTTTTAGCTTTTTAGATTTTATTCTTAGAAATTTTTCGACCTCAACGTAGACCGCGAGGAAAAATTTGTATAAAAAAAAGTCCCTTTGAATTTCAAAGGGACTTTAAAGATTTTAATTTAAATAGCTATGCTAAAATTGCTTCTGCTAGTACAATTACTTTGTCATCAAGCACTTCAACAACTCCACCCTTTATATTAAAAGTTTGACTATCATTAGTAGCTTTTACAATTACTGGTCCATCTTCCAAAGTAGAGATGATAGGGGCGTGACCTTTCAAAATTTGAAAAGAGCCTAAAGTTCCAGGTACGGTAACAGCTGTTACTTCGCCTTCGAAAACTTTTTTATCTGGAGTTAATATTTCTAAATTCATTTTTATTTAGATTTGAGATATGAGATATGAGATTTGAGATTGTAATCTCGACTCTCATATCTAACATCTAATGTCTCATATCTTTATCTATTAGTTTGCTTCTGCTAATAATTTTTTACCTTTTTCGATAGCTTCTTCGATGCTACCAACTAAGTTAAAAGCAGCTTCTGGATATTCGTCAACCTCACCATCCATGATCATGTTAAATCCTTTGATGGTGTCTTTAATGTCAACTAATACACCTTTTAAGCCTGTAAACTGCTCTGCTACGTGGAAAGGTTGAGACAAGAAACGTTGTACACGACGTGCTCTAGATACCACCAATTTATCTTCTTCAGATAATTCGTCCATACCTAAAATTGCAATGATATCTTGTAACTCTTTGTAACGTTGTAGCGTTTCTTTAACACGTTGTGCCGTATTGTAATGCTCATCTCCTAAAACAGCTGGAGAAAGGATACGTGAAGTAGAATCTAATGGATCTACCGCAGGATAAATACCTAACTCGGCAATTTTACGAGAAAGTACAGTGGTTGCATCTAAGTGGGCAAAAGTTGTTGCCGGAGCTGGATCCGTTAAATCATCTGCAGGTACATATACTGCTTGTACCGATGTAATTGAACCACGTTTAGTTGAGGTAATACGTTCTTGCATTAAACCCATCTCTGTAGCCAAAGTAGGTTGGTAACCTACTGCAGAAGGCATACGACCTAATAAAGCAGAAACCTCAGAACCTGCTTGTGTAAAACGGAAGATGTTATCAACGAAGAAAAGGATATCTTTTCCTGCGCCTTCGCCATCACCGTCACGGAAATATTCTGCAACTGTCAATCCTGATAAGGCCACACGAGCACGTGCACCAGGAGGTTCATTCATTTGTCCGAAAACTAATGTTGCTTTTGATTCTTTTAACTTTTCTAAATCAACGGTTTTCAAATCCCAACCTCCTTTTTCCATAGAATGGAGAAACTCGTCGCCGTAGTTGATTACACCAGATTCGATAAATTCACGCAAAAGGTCGTTACCTTCACGTGTACGCTCGCCTACACCAGCAAATACCGATAAACCTGCATAAGCCTTGGCAATGTTATTTACCAATTCCATAATCAATACGGTTTTACCTACGCCTGCACCACCAAATAATCCAATTTTACCTCCTTTTGCATAAGGCTCTAACAAATCGATTACTTTGATACCAGTAAATAGGACTTCAGTTTCCGTAGATAGGTCTTCGAAACGAGGAGGAGCATTGTGAATTGGCTTGCCATTGGTTTTATCAATGCTGTTGATGCCGTCAATAGCATCTCCAACTACGTTAAACAAACGACCTTTTATCTGGTCTCCAACAGGCATTTTGATAGGCGCACCAGTATCCACTGCATCCATACCACGCACCAAACCGTCCGTAGAGTCCATCGAAATGGCACGAACACGGTCTTCTCCTAGGTGTTGCTGAACTTCAAGAACAATCTTTTGTCCGTTTTCTTTAGTAATCTCTAATGCAGAGAAAATTTTAGGTAAATGGGCATCGTTAGCAAAACTTACGTCAACTACCGGTCCTATGATCTGCGCTATTTTTCCAATGTTTGGCATATATTGTATTTGGTAAAATTATAAAA
>CANHHZ010000113.1 GCA_947460275.1 Sphingobacteriaceae bacterium
CTTATTTGCACTCACCGGTATTTTATATGCCTTGCAGCAAACAAGTTTTTTAGGTTTATGTATATCACTTGGTTTTTTATCATTAAGCTTGGGCGTAAAACATACCAAAACCTATCAAGGCCTCAGCTTTACCATGGTTATTTTAGCATGTGTATGTATCACATTAAACTATCCGCAATATTTTATTGAAATAGGCGGGTTTAAACTAAAAGGACTCATTACGCCACTCATTCAAATTATCATGTTTGGTATGGGTACCGAAATAGGCTTACAAGATTTTAAACGAGTTGCCGAACAACCAAAAGCAGTATTCATTGGACTCGTTGGTCATTTCACATTCATGCCATTGATGGGTTTTGCGCTTGCTACTTTATTTAATTTTGAACCAGAAATAGCGGCTGGTATTGTTCTCATTGGCTCAATGCCCTGTGGTTTAGCTTCTAATGTTATGTCGTATTTAGCAAAGGCAAATCTTGCACTTTCTGTAACCCTCACAAGTGTAAGCACCATTTTAGCCACTTTTTTAACGCCTTTTTTAATGAAAGTACTAGGCGGACAATTTATAGAAATTAAAGCCAGTGATATGTTTGTGCATATTTTGCAAATTGTTATTGTTCCAATCGTTTTAGGGCTTCTATTTAATAAATACATCAAAGGAAAAACAACTTGGTTAGATAAGCTAATGCCTACTGTTTCTATGTTTGGTATTGCTACTATTATTATTGTTATTACAGCGGCTGGAAGTAAAAGCTTACTTACCATTGGACCTATATTAATTTTAGTATCGTTTATACACAACACTTCGGGATACCTTTTTGGTTATTGGTTTGGACGTGTATTTAAACTGGGAGAAAAAGATTGCAGAACCATTGCTATCGAAGTAGGTATGCAAAATGGTGGATTGGCTTCTGGCCTTGCCGAAAAATTAGGGAAAGCTGCCACTATGGGATTAGCCCCTGCTGTGTTTGGACCTTTCATGAATATCACGGGATCCATTTTAGCATCTTATTGGCATAAGCGGGAACCCAAAAACTAACGCATAATTAGTTAAACTGAATGACACCGTACTTTTCAAATTCATGAAAGCTTTTTACAATCGGTGACCAGGCCCATTTAATCATTTTTGAGTCGTCGTAATCAAGTCTATAAAAATTAGCATTCCAACAAGTCCCTTTTTTTACGTCCAAATTTTGCAAGGGTATAAATAATTTAAATGGAAAGTATAGTTCGGCAGTCCATTTGTACATTTCGTTGTTTTGCTGGTGTACCTGCACTTTTTTAATTACTTTTTTCTTGCCGGCATATTTCCAAGGCGCCCAGCCAAATGTTTTCTTGTTTAAATTTGGAACAAGAAGCACTAGTTCGGCATTGAAGGCATTTATTTCATACTCTAAATAAATAGGTGTGCCTGGTTCGGGATGAAAAAAAACTTCAAAAACATCAGCTCTAAATAAATCCTCAAAATCATTTTTATAAGGCGACGTTATTTTTTTATCAAGCCCTGAAAACAAAACATATACCCCACTATCGGCATACAATACTTTAAATTTTGAAGGATAATCCAAGCTACTTGAATCAAGCTGAATCAGATTTATCCAATTGGTATTATTCCAATTGGCATGACTCCCTGCCCCATCAATTTCAAAGGGCAATACTTTATTTACCTTAAGCGTATCCTGAACACTCAACGGGCTTGCCAATGCCCTAGTAACGCTTACTAGTAGTATGGTTATAATAAGTGCCCCTAGCTTTATTAGATGCTTCATGTACAAGCTTTTGATGGTTTATTAAATGTAAGAAAATAACAAAACATAGCTTCGTTTTATTTCACGAATTATGCGAACTTATTTTTACTTTTATCTATAGTACTAACCGCTTAATAATTAATATGATACGCAAGGCTTTCCTATTTACCCTAATTGTAACATCTACTTTTTTAGGGTTGGCTCAAAAAAAACCAACAAGTGCAAAGCCTACAAAAGCAGGCGCGAAAGCTGGAACCAACAAAGTGTCTAATCCACTTAAAGGAACCTCTAGTAATGCTTCGAGCACAGCTCAAAACGCAGCTATCAACGCACCATTAAAATTATGGTACGATAGCCCTGCCAAGTATTTTGAAGAAGCCCTGGTACTAGGTAACGGCCAGCATGGCGCCACCGTATTTGGAGGCATTTCTATAGATAAAATATATTTAAATGACGCAACACTATGGTCTGGCGAACCAGTAAATGCCAATATGAATCCAAATGCATACAAACATTTGCCAGACGTTAGAGAAGCTTTAGCAGAAAATAATTATAAAAAAGCGCAAACCCTCATTAAAAAATTACAAGGTAAATTTTCGGAGTCTTATGCACCACTCGGCACGCTTTTATTAACCTTTAGCAATGACCCGTTTATAAGCGATTACTACCGTGAACTAGATATTCATGATGCGGTTGCTGCTGTTAAAATTGAATCTAGCAATAACACCATCGAAAGAGAATATCTGGTTTCGCATCCCGATAAAATTTTTGCCATTAAATTACAATCCAAACAAAAGGGTGGGCTCAACTATAGTATCGCATTTGAATCATTACTTAAATACAGTACAAAAACAGCAAATAACATTTTAGAAGTGAGCGGTGTTGCACCCATTAAAGCCGACCCTAACTATTTAGGAAAAAAACAAAATTCGGTTGTCTTTGATACTAAAAAAGGAACGCGTTTTTCTACACAAATTCAAGTAGCATCTAATGACGGTAAAATAACCTACACCGATTCAAGCATTCAAATATCAAATGCAACGGCTACCACTATTTATGTATCGATGGCAACAAGTTTTAATGGATTTGATAAAAATCCTGCCGCAAATGGCCGTGATCAGGTGGCGATTGCAAAAACCCAACTTACCAATGCAGTAAAAACTGGATGGGGCGCCATTAAAAAAAGACACACCAAAGATTATCAAAATTATTTTGACAGGGTTGCTTTACAATTAGATGGCGCTACGGCTCCGCAGCTTCCAACCAACGAAAGATTACAACGATACGCCAAAGGAGAAGCAGACCCCTACCTTGAAACTTTATATTTTCAGTTTGGTCGTTACCTTTTAATTAGTAGTTCAAGAACACCAGGTGTTCCTGCTAATTTGCAAGGTATTTGGAATTCATATTTACAACCACCATGGTCTAGCAATTATACCATGAACATTAATGCAGAAGAAAATTATTGGTTAGCAGAAAATACCAATTTATCTGAAATGCATGTGCCGTTTTTGCAGTTTTTAAAAAACCTATCTGTCACTGGAAAAACCACCGCTAAAACATTTTACAATATGCCAGGATGGGTATCGCACCACAATTCTGACATCTGGGCAATGTCTAACCCAGTAGGCAATTTTGGAGACGGCGATCCTAGCTGGGCCAACTGGCCAATGGGTGGCACTTGGGCCTCGGCGCATATTTGGGAACATTTTTTATTTACACAGGATACCAGCTATCTTCAAAAAGAATATCCAGTTATGAGGGGTGCTGCCGAATTTTGTTTGGCATGGCTTATTCCGGACAAGAACGGCAAACTCATTACTTCGCCTTCTACCTCTCCAGAAAATTATTTTGTTACGCCAACGGGTTTTAGAGGTAGCGCACTGTATGGTGGCACCGCAGACCTTGCCATGATTCGTGAATTATTTTTAGGAATTATTGCAGCGCAAGAAGTGCTCAAAAATGATCTTGACTTTTCAAAAAATATAAAAGTAGCGCTTGACAAATTACATCCATACCAAGTAGGCAAAGCAGGAAATTTACAAGAATGGTATTACGATTGGCAGGATGTTGAGCCTACGCATAGACACCAAAGCCATTTATACGGCTTATATCCGGGCACACATGTGACGCTTGCGCAAACACCTAATATTGCCAATGCTGCTAAAAAAACATTAGAAATTAAAGGTGATGAAACTACCGGCTGGTCTAAGGGATGGCGCATCAATTTATGGGCGAGGCTAAAAGACGGAGAACACGCTTACAAAATGTACCGTGAACTTTTAAAGTTTGTTCCGCCCGATGAAACCAAAGAAAATTACAACAATATGGGTGGCACCTATCCAAATTTATTAGATGCACATCCACCTTTTCAGATTGATGGAAATTTTGGAGGTGCCGCAGCAGTTGCTGAAATGCTCGTTCAATCACATACAGGCTTTATAGAACTTTTACCAGCTATATCAAAGTCCTGGAACGCAGGCGCTGTTAATGGCCTTAAAGCAAGGGGAAATTATGAAATTGATATGAAATGGAATAAAGGTCGCGTAACCAGTTTGCACATTAAGTCAAGCGCACAAAAGCAAGCAAGTATTTATTTCAACGGGAAGCTTCAAACGGTTAATACCAATACGCTACTCGCCTTTTAAAGAATTTAAAAGACAGCGCTTGAATAAACTACAAATCTTCAATATTTGTGGTTCGCTCAACCTTTAGTTTTTTAAATACCGATGGAGCTAGACCTGTTATTTTCTTGAATTGGTTTGAAAAATGCGCTATGATTAATTTTGAAAATCAAAACACAATGCAATCGTATTTGTCTTCAAAAGATAACCGAACGTTTTATATCAATAGAACATCGCAAGTAAGTACCAACAGTTCTTCTACCCTTACTTTATTTATGCGTTCCGATAACCAGGTTTTTCAAAATAGAGGTATATTTAAAATTAGACAAAGACCATAAACGAAAAATATGTTTCAAAAATATTGGATTTTAATTGCCGTATTAATTAGCAGCACTGCTGCTTTAGCACAATTTGCACAGAGCGATATTCCA
The DNA here is from genome assembly GCA_947460275.1 of Sphingobacteriaceae bacterium. Lineage (GTDB taxonomy): Bacteria > Bacteroidota > Bacteroidia > Sphingobacteriales > Sphingobacteriaceae > Pedobacter. The sequence goes on from CANHHZ010000113.1 coordinate 4,801, forward strand.
AAACCTACTCCGTCTCAACTGGCTTGGCAAAAAGCAGAGGTTGGTGTCCTCATTTCTTATGATTTGCCGGTGTTTCAGGGTACACCATACAACCAAGCGCAAAACAGAATCACGCCTTTTAATAACGCCAATATTTTTAATCCAACACAGTTAAACACAGACCAGTGGATTCAGGCCGCTAAAGCAGGAGGCGCCAAATTTGCAGTTCTCACTGTTACGCATGAAACAGGATTTGCCCTTTACCAAAGTGATGCAAACCCTTACTGCATGAAAGCGTTAAAATTTCAAAATGGCAAGGGAGATATTGTACGCGATTTTGTAAACTCTTGTCGTAAATATGGGGTTGAGCCAGGCATTTATGTGGGCATCAGATGGAATTCATATTTAGGTGTACATGATTTTAAAATTGAAGGTTCTAGTGAATTTGTAAAACGCAGACAAGCGGCTTATAAAAATATGTGCGAACAAATGGTAACAGAACTTTGCACCCGTTATGGCAAATTATTTATGATATGGTTTGATGGTGGTGCCGATGATCCTTCAAGAAATGGACCCAACATTTTACCCATTGTTACAAAGTATCAACCCAATTGTCTCTTTTACCATAACGCACAAAAGGCCGACTTTAGATGGGGCGGCTCCGAGTCTGGAACGGTCCCCTACCCTTCATGGTCTACATTCCCTTTTGTTTTTTCACATGCTGTTAAACAAGAAACTATTTTTGCCAACAATTTTGCGCTCCTTAAAACCGGCGACCCTGCTGGCAAATTTTGGATGCCTGCTATGAGTGATGCACCATTACGTGGGCACAAAGGTGGACATGATTGGTTCTGGAACCCAAACGAAGACCATCATGTAAACCCACTAGACAAAATGATGAACATGTATTACGGGTCGGTGGGGCACAATTCTACACTCATACTTGGCATTACACCAGACAATAGAGGACTCATTCCAAACGCAGATGTAACAATGCTTACAGCCTGGGGTGATAGCATTAAAAAAATATTTAAAGCACCGGTAGCCTCATTAAAGCCTCAACAAAAAAATTACACCATCAATATTACGTCTCAAAAATCTTTTAGCAAAATAGTACTCCAAGAAAATATACAAGAAGGCGAACGCGTTCGCTCTTTTGTAGTAGAAGCCAATATAAATGGCGAATGGAAACTGATAAAAGAGGGCTATTGTATTGGACACAAATATATTGGACTACTAGATACGCCCTTAAATGCAACAGCGGTAAGGCTTATTATTAAAGAAGCTACAAGCGCGCCGATGATAAAAACATTTGCACTATATTAAAATCTACTTCTTTCCTTCTAATTTATTGACGTAATCCAAACTACCTAACCTGAAACGGAATGGTATTTTTGTGCGCTTTTCAAATTGCCATTCTTGCTTGCAAAAAAATGCAAGCCCTTTAACATAATTATTGGAAGCTAAAATATTGACAGGATTGTATTTTAAACTGTCAACTTTTTTAATGGCACTAGCAGTCATGGGCTTTATCTGAAAACGCATTTGCCCTTTAGCAGCAGCTGCAACCAACAAATAAACCAGAAAAGAAAAAAACCTAGTACCCATGCTATAAAACTAGCATAAAAAAAGGAGATCGTAAAAACGACCTCCTTCTTAAAAACCAAGATAAATACGAGAAC
>CANHHZ010000114.1 GCA_947460275.1 Sphingobacteriaceae bacterium
CATAGACGAAATTTGCTACGATATTGATGAAGCCATAGACCGAGCTTTAGCTTATAAAAATGAAAACAAAGCCATTTCTATAGGAGTAGTTTGCAATGCCGTTGCACTTTTACAAAGATTGATTGAACGTAACATTACTCCAAATACCTTAACCGACCAAACTTCGGCACACGATCCATTAATTGGCTATTTTCCAGAGGGATTGACTGTTGCAGAAGCTGCTGATTTACGCACAAAAAACCCCGAAGAATATACCAAGCGCTCTTACGCTACCATGGCCAAACATGTAAAGCAAATGTTAGAACTGCAAAAACGCGGCGCCATTACTTTTGATTATGGCAACAACCTGCGTGGCCGAGCTTTAGAAGTGGGTATAAAAGATGCTTTTGATTTTCCAGGCTTTGTGCCGGCTTATATCCGTCCGTTGTTTTGCGAAGGAAAAGGACCTTTTAGATGGGCGGCCTTAAGCGGCGACCCACAAGATATTTACGAAACTGATAAATTGATTTTGGAGCTTTTTCCAGAAAACGAAAGTTTACGCCAGTGGATTACCATGGCACAAGAGCGCATTGCTTTTCAGGGTTTGCCAGCCCGTATTTGCTGGCTTGGGCAAGGCGAAAGAGAAAAAGCAGGCTTGGCTTTTAACCAACTGGTAGCCGAAGGAAAAGTAAAAGCACCCATTGTAATTGGCCGCGACCATTTAGACACAGGCTCTGTAGCCTCGCCAAACCGCGAAACCGAAGCCATGCTAGACGGCTCTGACGCCGTGGCCGACTGGCCAATTTTAAACGCTTTAATCAATACCGCAGGTGGCGCGAGTTGGGTATCGTTGCACCATGGTGGTGGTGTAGGCATTGGCTATTCTATACATGCAGGCATGGTGATTGTGGCCGATGGCACTGACGATGCCGCAGCACGCATTAAACGTGTGCTGCATAACGACCCCGCAATGGGCGTAATTCGACATGCAGATGCAGGTTACGATATTGCCAAAGACACCTTAAGAAAACACAGATTAGGACTGAAAAACGATGATTAAACAGCTTTTATTGGTGGGCTTGGGTGGTGCATTAGGCAGCATTTTACGCTTTTTAACCTCTCTTGCTACCGCAAAATACTATCTCAACACTTTTCCATTAGCCACTTTTGTGGCTAATGTTTTAGGTTGCTTAATTATTGGTTTGCTTATTGGATCCTTTGGCACCAACCTAGGCGAAAACCAAAATTTGCGCCTGTTATTTATCACTGGCTTTTGTGGTGGCTATACTACCTTTTCTACCTTCGCCCTCGAAAACATATTGCTTTACCAAAGCCAAAATTACTTTACGCTAATTGCCTATACCTTGGCAAGCGTTATCGTAGGTTTTGCAGCAGTGGCTTTGGGCTTGTTTTTGGTGAGGTAAGGAAACTATTGCTTAGGCAGCTTGGTAACATTAACTGCGGGCTCACTTTGTGCCGAAAAATTTGCCTTACTTGTTCGATATTTATTTCCGGGCAAAACTTCGGTAATGTAAAGTTGGTAGTGATTGTCGAAATAGCGCTGATGTTTAGCTACTAACTCCATTAAGGTTTTGTAACTAATGTAAGGATAGCTGGGCCTGCTTAAAACCACAGTGGGCTTCTTTTTATTTTTATCCACTAAATATCCTAAACGTTTATCACAACTAAGGTCGGACCCTTTATCCAAGAGCTTCCGTATGTGGTTGCTTTGTCAATAAAGGAGAACTCATATTCTTCAAGATGTAGAATTGCTTCATCATGGCTATTGAATTGGGTCTTGAGGCCTTCGCAATTTGTTTGAGCTAATACATTAAGACAAAATAAACAGAAAGCAAGTACCAATATTTTTTCATCCTGAATTTAAGTTAGAATATCTTCTTTGAATTTAATCTTTTATTTTAATTATTATCTACTATGTTAAGATTTCATATTTTCCTAACAGCCCGAGCATAATATGAATTGGCATTATAGAAAGTAAATTGATTACCTTCTCCAAATGATTGAGCCCACACTTCCGTCATAGGCATCCCCTCATGTATAGTCGAACTCCAATATATCCAATTTGAGAAATTACCGATTTTTTCCTTGTTTGCATAGAGAAGATCTAACTCATCTTTAGTTGGTAACCTCCAGTTGCTGTCTGTTGCTTTTGATAACGCATAATAACTAGTTCCTTTCTCATAGAAGTTCAATTGATCGCACAATTCATTTTAATAGATTGTTTTTCAACATTTAAATCATATTGTGAAACCAGTAAATTTTCTATTTGAATAGGTTCGCCGATTATATTAGATATTTTTTGCAAATCTCTTGTTTCGGAGGTTTTTAAATTTTTGCCAGCGATAATTAAATTTTTTAATATATAATAAATAATTATGACGTATGAAAACCAGCAAATGAATATGTAAAATGATTCATTTGGTAATGATACCATTGACAAAATCAGGTTCAGAACTATAAAAACTATACCTATTAATATTGCATAGGCTATCTTTTGAAAACTGCTGCCAGCTAATTTTAGTTTTTTAGTATCAATTTTTATAAAATCCATTTAAAAGGTATGTAAAATAAACAGTGTCATTTAGGCTCTAAAACTTATTTCAAATTGTTAAATCTGATTAAATTCTTGAATTCAAGTAACAAATGCATCTTTTTGGTTAAACAATAATTTTTCCATTACAAATATAGGATTTTCGTAGTTAAAGCGCTTTCTAGGTCTTCAAACCTAGTTCCAAAATCACGTGTAGAATTGGGGTCTGGCATTCCGTTTTGAAACCTACCATAGTGAACTGTTTCATGCAGAATTGTTACCATTAAACTAGATGCTAAAGAATATTTTGCTCTCCCATCTAAAAAGTTATTTTCAAACATTGCAACATTTTCTTCTGCCAAGTAAATTGTATTTTCACTGATTTTTGCATTAAATTTTCCATTTGCTATTGTGGCCCAACTTTCGTTTGAGAGTTTAATGCTTGGACCATTGCAGTTAATTTTGATAATTATTAATTGAATCTACATTTAAAGTACTTGATTTTTTCTCCTTAATCCAAACGTTAAAACCATTGCCCGTTGTTCTAAAAAACAAGTCTAAAAAGATGGTATTATTGTTTACACGTTTCAACTCCACAACTTCTAAATAAAGCTTAGGATGTTTCCAATTATTGAGCACTTGCAAACTCGGCTTTTCGTTTACGAATTTGCTCATTTTACCATTGAGCATAAAATTAGTATTTGCAGAGACATTCTTTGATTTTACGATTTTCAAAGTATCTGTATAATATTCAGGGGCAAATTGTTCGGTTTTAAAAATATAATTAACACTTTCCTCTATCACTTTCGCCGTGTCTATTTTTGTGGTATTTGTTGTATTCGGTTTTCGATCAGATGTACATGAAATGATAATAAACATCATCACAAAAAAAACGCTTAAAATAAAATTTCTCATTTTCCGTAAAATACCGGTTTGTACTTATTTTTAAATCTTCTCATAGGTTAAATCTCCATTTGCATAGTTAAATGGTACTTTCCTCAATTTTAATCACTTTGTAATTGTCATTGGTGTTTTCTTCTAAATTTAACAAAAAAGCATGCCCGGTAGCTCTTAAAATCAAATCAATAACCACAATGTTGTTTAATTTTTTAAGTTCAATTACCTCAACCAGTGGAATGGGTTCATAAAGATTCATTTTACCCAACAATTTATACACATTAGTATTCTCAGCCAAGAAAATACAATTTTTGCCATTTACGATAAGCGGAGGTATAATTTTGGGTTTTTGGTGTTGTATAATTTGAAAGGGTTGGTTTAGGTATTCTTTGGGTAAATCTTTATTTTTCAAAAGATACTCCAAAGATACTTTTAATGCTTTATCCGCTTTTATTTCCAGAGACTTTTCTTTTCGAGTGTTACAGGAAATCACCGAAATAATCAAAAGTAACAATAATATTTTTTTATTTTCCATAAAACCTATATGAATAATTCCCAGCATTGTCGTCATAGATTACCAATCCAAAAGCAGATTTCTCAAATTCAACTCCATATTCATAATTTCTATCCAAACCTTTTGATGCCCTAGCCTGGTGAACGAACTCATGTAAGATAGTAACAGCGAGAAGAAAACCAGTAGCCTGTCTTGTGCTTAATAAATTTGCACTCTCCAAGCCCCTAACCCAACTTGCATCTATGTTGATAATATTTGGGTTTTCAGATTTTTTAAAATAACCATATCTATAATCCATATCTTTCACAATTATTTTTGGTCCTTGACCAAATTCAACCTTACCGATAATTTCAGCTTCTGAAAAGCCGGACCATTTTTTTAATGCATCCAAAACTTTAGTGTCAGTTTTAACGAAACCTTTCAGGTCTTTTAAAAGAGTCGTAAACTTCGGGTATTTTGCTTGTGTTTCATAATCAATAACAAAATTATTAATATAGTTAGAATCACCTGTTTCCCCATATGCTCCATTATCGCCACTATCTCCGCCGCCGGTATAACCGCCGCCACCACCACTTTCATTTTCCACGTTTTCTAATGCCAGGCAATAAACTAACTCTGTGGTATGGTAAACTTCCCAATTACAAATTTCTGACCCACTTCCTTCGTTCTCCCGCCCTTGAATACTTCCTACGGTAACACAAAGCTTACGCCAATGGGCAACGCTTCTTGTGCCACAGGTTTGTGAGCTCGCATCGGCTAACATTAATTTTCCCTTTCCAACAACAGCAGTGTTTGTATTTGATAGCCCAAAATTAAGTTCACCATCTGTTTTAGCTAAAAGCTTGCCCTCCTTATAAATCCATCCGTTGGCCAGTTGCCCATTGATATGATAAAAATTAACCGCCCCGCTAAATGTACGATAGTTTTTGTAGCGCAATTGCGATAGCGATAAATTATTAGCCTCAAAAGCCGCAAATTCCATAATGGCCACACTAAACTTTTGGCTTTCCTTGTTCTCGATGATAATGAGCTTCAAAAGGCTTTTTTCTTTAATGTTATCAATGTCTTTAACATTAACCGCAGTACTGGCAACAAATATGCTTTCGGGATTGCTTAATGTGACCTCGTAAACCTTTTCAAAAGTGTTTTCGGTTAGGCTTGCCTCATCCCAGTTTGGCACAAAACTTTTGAGCCAATTGCCATCTGTATTCATTAAATACTCATTTTGGGCAAACCATTGCTGCGCAACTCGATAGTCTTTTGCATTGATAAAGGCATCTCCATTGGTGGGTAAATTATCCTTTTTGCAAGAATTTACAAGTAACAAGATAACGACAGCCATAGTTATAGGTAAAGCCCTAAAATTGTTTAGGGGAAGGGTAAAATTGTTTTTCATAATTAGATTTTTAGGTACTCGAATATAAAAATATTTTTTAATTCTTTTTTAAAAAAACAAAAAAATTATCAAAAAAATCACCACTCATTTATTGCAAACCGATGATAATTAATGTGCTAACTTTGAACGGTTTAAAAGCCCTTTCATTTGCAAATTAGTTCACTATACAAATATGGCATCAGCATCCTTAATTAAAAAAGCATACATCGATTTTGTGTTAACACACGATGAAAAACCTAAATCTGTTTACAGCTTTACCAAAAAACTAAAAATTACAGAAGCCGATTTTTATACCTTCTATGCCTCTTTTGAGAGCATCGAAAAAACGATTTGGGTAGAATTGCTTAGCGAAACCATTTCGGAAATTGAAAAACAAGAATTGTGGGCACAATATTCATCACGAGATAAAATGCTTTCTTTCTTTTACAGCTATGTAGAGCTTCTAAAAGGAAACCGCAGTTTTGTAGCCTACAGCTTAAAAAACAACAAGAAAAAACTGGGCACACCAGAAATTTTAAGTGGCGTAAAACCAATTTTCGAGAACTTTGCCGAAGAAATTATAAACGAAGGATTGGAAAGTGGAGAACTGGCCGACCGTAAGTTTTTGAGCAAACGCTACAAAGATGCGCTTTGGATACAATATGCCTTTATTTTAAACTTTTGGCTAGACGACGACAGCGCAGGTTTTGAAAAAACAGATGAAGCGATTGAAAAAGGCATACAAGTTACTTTCGATTTGTTTCAACGCTCGCCAATAGACAACCTTTTTGAGTACGGAAAATTTTTAGCGCAAAACGGAAAACTTAAAGAAAAAATGGGGTTTTAACACCATATGAAAGCACAAGAAAGTATGCCTACCACCAAGGTAGAACGCTCGGCCAAGTTTGTAAAAACAGGTTTCCAAATTGG
>CANHHZ010000115.1 GCA_947460275.1 Sphingobacteriaceae bacterium
TTGGTATAATTTATAGCGCTTTTTTGTAACGCTTGTATTTTTGTTTTACTGTAAATGTTTGATGGTTAAAAAGTCCATAAGCCTTGCGCTTAGCATTCCAATAATTCGCTAAAAGTGCTCATTACATTTGTTAATTACCTCGCTACGTCAAAATAGAAGGCCCAACAAAAATTTAAAATTGATTAACATTAAGTTCCTAAAATTGCCCTTAACTTTGAAAAAAAATACCTCATGTTAAGTATAAGAAAAGCCATTAAAGAAGATGTGCCAGCCATTATGGAAATTTACAATGAAGCCATAGTAAATACTACAGCAACATTTGATACAGAAACAAAATCATTACATGATAGAATGGCTTGGTTTGAAAACCGCGATGAAAACTTCCCAATTTTTGTAGCGCAAAAAGGCGGATTAATTGTGGGCTACGCAGCGCTTAATAAATGGAGCGAGCGAAAAGCTTATGATGTAACAGCCGAAATATCATTATATATTTTACCCGATTTTCGCCACAGCGGTATTGGCAAACAATTGCTTGAAGTAATTCTAGCAGAAGCACAAAATACAGAACTTGTTTCAATACTAGCACGCATTACCGAAGGCAATGAACACAGCATTTATTTACATAACAAAAATGGATTTAAAGTAGTTGGCGTAATGAAAAGTGTGGGCGTAAAGTTTGATAAACTGTTGGATGTAACAATGCTGCAGCGCTTACTTTAGTAAAAATTATTTCTTTAACAATTCATCAATTTTAGCAGCATAATCGGCACTGTCATCTAAAAAGAATTCAAAAGTTGGCACAATACGCAACTGCTTGCCAATTCTATCTCCCATCTTTCCCCTAATTTCACGCGATACCTCTTTGGTTTTATCCATAATGCCATTTTTGTCGTTATTTCCAAATATACTTAGATACGCTTTTGCATGAGATAAATCGGGGCTTATTCTTACTTTAGTAACTGAAATAAATGCGCCTGCAAAATGATGCCCCATTTCGCGTTGAAACATTTCTCCCATTTCTTTTTGTAATAATCGTGCTACTTTTAATTGTCGTGTTGTTTCCATGTGATTGCCCAGTGTGTAATTTGCACAAAGATAATTTTTAATGATTATTTTTAAGATAATTATTTAAAACATGCAGTTTGGTGAACATAAATCAATAATTTTACGCACTTTTTAATTTATATAAATCATTTATTTATGGGATTCATAACCAATATTACAGCCAGACAAATATTAGATTCAAGAGGAAATCCTACCGTTGAGGTAGATGTTTTTACCGATTCAGGGGCCATGGGTCGTGCAGCTGTGCCTTCGGGCGCATCTACTGGTACACACGAAGCCGTTGAATTGCGCGATGGCGATAAAAATGCTTACCTTGGTAAAGGTGTTTTAAAAGCAGTGCACAATGTAAACACAGCCATTCGTGAAGAGTTAAACGGACAGTATATTTTTGACCAAAATTATATCGATAAAAAAATGATTGCCTTAGATGGCACTGATAACAAAGCCAACTTAGGCGCTAATGCCATTTTAGGTGTTTCAATGGCAGTAGCCAAGGCTGCAGCCCAAGAGGCAGGCCAAACCTTGTTTCGTTATGTAGGTGGTTTTAATGCCAACACTTTGCCAGTGCCTATGATGAACATCTTAAATGGTGGGTCGCATGCCGATAATAGTATCGATTTTCAAGAGTTTATGGTAATGCCTACAGGTGCTAAAAGTTTTAGCGAAGGCTTGCGTATGGGGGTTGAAATATTTCATCACCTAAAAAGTGTTTTAAAAAGTAAAAATTATTCCACCAATGTGGGCGATGAAGGCGGTTTTGCACCAAACATTAAATCAAATGAAGAGGCGATTGAAGTGGTGTTGCAATCTATAGAAAAAGCAGGTTATAAGCCTGGTGTTGATGTTTTTATTGCCATGGATGCCGCTGCTTCTGAGTTTTTTAAAGCTGATGAAAAGGTGTATCACTTTCATAAATCAAGTGGCGATAAATTAAGCCCTGCCGATATGGTAAATTATTGGGCAGATTGGTGCAAAAAATATCCCATCATTTCTATAGAAGATGGCTTGGCCGAAGATGATTGGGATGGCTGGAAAATGATGACAGAAAAATTAGGAAATAAAATACAATTGGTGGGCGATGATTTATTTGTAACCAATGTAAACCGCCTGCAAAGAGGAATTGATAACGGTATTGCCAATTCTATTTTAGTAAAAGTAAATCAAATTGGTACCTTAACCGAAACTGTAAATGCTGTTACGCTCGCCAACAATAACAATTATACTGCGGTAATGAGTCACCGTAGTGGCGAAACCGAAGATACCACCATTGCCGATTTAGCTGTGGCATTAAATACAGGTCAAATTAAAACAGGTTCTGCCTCACGTACCGATAGGATTGCCAAGTACAATCAATTATTGCGTATCGAAGAAATTTTAGGAGAAACAGCAATTTATCCTGGCAATAATCTCAAATGTGTAAAACAACGTTAATTGTATATAAAAAGTAAAAACATAAATAAAAATTGATGTAAAGGATATTTGCTTTTTAAACAAGTATCAATACCTTCGTAACGAAAATTATTTTGTTTTAAATTTAGCATCAATAGCAACGTTTATTCAAACACAAAGAATACAAAACCTTACACCAGTAGCAATATGGATACATTAAAAGAAAAGTTCGCAAGTTTAGCCCTTCCGATGAAGGAAGAAGTAAAAGCAATTATTAAAGAACATGGTGATAAAAAGCTAGGCGAATATACCGTAGCTTCCGTTTATCAAGGGATGAAAGGAATGATTGGCATGGTAACTGAAACATCTAAATTAGATGCCGATGAAGGTATTCGATTTAGAGGATACTCCATTCCAGAAATTAGAGAAAAACTTCCTAAGGCCCCTAAAGGAACGGAACCATTGCCTGAAGGTATTTTTTATTTAATGTTAACTGGCGAAATTCCAACTTACGAAGACGTTCTAGATATTAGTAATAACTGGGCACGCAGAAGTATTGTACCAAAACATGTATTTGATATTTTAGAGAAATTGCCTGCCAATACGCATCCAATGACACAGTTTTGTATTGCCATTAGCGCCCTACAAACCGAATCACTGTTTGCTGCAGCCTATAAAAAAGGAATCAATAAAAAACATTATTGGGATTATACTTACGAAGATTCAATGAACTTGATAGGTCGTTTACCGCGTGTGGCTGCCTTCATTTACCGTAAAATGTATCACAACAATGTGCACATTGAGCCAGATCCAAAATTAGATTGGGCAGCCAATTTTGCACACATGCTTGGGTTCGAGCAAGTAGATTTTAGAAGATTAATGCGTTTGTATTTAACCATTCATGCCGATCACGAAGGTGGAAATGTTTCGGCACATGCAACGCATTTAGTAGGCTCAACGCTTGCCGATCCATATTTAGCTTTTACTGCAGGCATGGCTGGTTTAGCAGGTCCTTTGCACGGTTTAGCTAACCAAGAGGTTATTGCTTGGATTTTAGATATGCGCCAAGAGTTAGGTGGTGGTTTGCCAACAAAAGAACAAATTGCCGACTATGTTAAAAAAACAATTGAAGAAGGTAAAGTTATTCCAGGGTACGGTCATGCTGTGCTGCGTAAAACAGACCCAAGATTTACTGCGCAACAAGATTTTTATAACAAGCATATCAAACCAAAAGGAGATGATGATTTATTAGAAATTGTGCAAAGCATTTACGAAGTGGTGCCGCCAATTTTAGGATCAATTGGTAAAATTAAAAATCCATGGCCAAATGTTGATGCCCATTCTGGAGCATTATTAATGCATTATGGCTTAGTTGAATTTGATTTCTATACTGTGTTGTTTGGTGTTTCTCGCTCATTAGGCGTATTGTCATCGCTAATTTGGGACAGAGCTTTAGGACATCCTTTAGAAAGACCAAGCTCAATTACAACAGAAGGCATCAAAAAGAAAATTGCCGCAATGGAAAAGCCCCAATAAAAGCAATAATAATTTATTAAAATAGCAGCTCTCGGGCTGCTTTTTTTTTGCTCTGTTTATGATGTAAGCTAGTCAGGTAAAAGCTTAAAAACGAACCTTGGCTCAAATATTTATGCATATGATCAAACTTTTTTGGGCAATCCTTTCGCTTTGCTCAAGGCCGGGCCATCCGCGCTACATGGTAGCTTGCTGCTGTCCCTATTGCTCAATCGGCTTTAAAACTAAATTTCGTATTTGAAAATCATTAAAATCACTTTCTTTCATTCCAAACCACTTCATCCATTTTATACCGATTACACTTTCAATTTAGTTCAATTGCGGCCAAGCCTTATTGTACTAGTTTCAAGTAGTATCGGCATTAAGCATTGTAAATTTATTAAACAGCTTTGGGCTATTTAATAAATACAATTGGTATTACACTCTCACTCCAATAACACATATATCATCTACCTGCTCTTCGTTACCACGGTATTGGTCATGAAATTCGAGCAGGGCAGTTCGTTGTTTTTCCATGGGTAAATGTGCAAGACTCAAGAGTAACGCTCTGAATTTAGCTTTGGTCAATTTTTTATTTTCTTCTCCCCCAAACTGATCGGCATACCCATCGGTAAATAGGTATATAGTATCTCCTTCGTTAAGCTGTATTTGGTGGGTTGTAAAAGGTTTGGTTTCATAGCCTTTTCCAATGGGCTGTTTGTCTGCTTTTATATCTTCAAAAACATATTCATTTGTGCCTGCATCTTTTCTGATCATCCAAAGTGGATTGTTAGCCCCCGACCACAACAAAGTTCTGTTCTTTACATCCAAAGCAGCCAACGAAGCATCCATACCATCCTTCACTTCTTCATCGCTTTTGGCAAAGTTTTCTATAACCAACTCACGGGTTTTATCAAATATTTCACTCGGCAATCGCTTACCGTATTCATTTAAGGCACGGTTGAGTGCGTTGTTGCATACCACGCTAACCAAGGCACCTGGTACACCATGTCCGGTGCAATCGCATGCTGCAATGTACACGGTTTGGTCTATGTTCTCCATCCAGTAAAAATCTCCGGCAACTATATCTTTGGGTATATACAGCACAAACGAACTTTTCAAAAACTCTTTTACTACGCGGGGCTGCGGAAGTATTGCTGTTTGAATGCGTTTGGCATAGTTAATGGAATCTAAAATTTCATGATTTTTTTCCTCCACAACTTTCTTTTGCTCTTCCACTATTTTCTTTTCTTCCACTACTTCAGCAGTTCTCACCTCCACCGTATGTTCCAGTTCTACCTGTCTTTGTTTTAGTGCCTTTTCTCTCCATTTGATATAATAAAGTGCACTGCTTATTATTGATATGAAATACAACCCATAAGCCCACCAAGTTTTCCACCATGGAGGGCGGATTGTAAAGGTGTAGCTATACTCATTACTCCAGTATCCTTCGCTATTCATTGCTTTTACTTTAAAGGTATAGGTGCCATGCGGTAAGTTGCCATAAGGGGCTTCGGTACGGTTAGTTATTGCGCTCCAATTTTCATCTATCCCTTCTAATTTATATTGGTACTTTATTTTTTTGGGTTGCAACATGGTTATGCCAATAAAATTAAAAGTGAGGTAATTGTTGTTGTAGGCCAAACTTAAATTCTCAGGAAGTCCGTACCATTTTGAGATTCCATCAAACTCAAAATCACCAACGCTTACACCATTACCAAGTAAAATGCTTGTATCTTTTTTATGTACTAAATTTACCCAATTAATATTTTCATTAAACAATGAAATGCTTGTTAGCTGCATGTTTGGTGGTATGGTATCAGGTTCAACGCCACCGGGATGAAAGGCAGTAAGCCTATCGTTTGCTCCTATCCATATTGTACCGTTTTTATCTTCTAAAATACTACGGCCATTACAACCGATACCATTAAAACCATCGTCATAGTTATATTTTTTAAAAAATACATCAAGCTCGTTTATACTTCCAGACTTCACTTTATCATTTATTTCTACTAACTTTGTCAAAGACAATTCGCTTAACCCAAATCGGGTGCCGAACCAAAGGTTTCCGCTTTTGTCTTCTAAGATACTCAAAACAACATTATTGCTGAGCCCTTCTTTTTCTGTAAAATGCGTAAAGGATTGACCGTCATATTTTGATACACCTCCGCCCCACGTTCCGAACCAA
>CANHHZ010000116.1 GCA_947460275.1 Sphingobacteriaceae bacterium
ATTTATACACTCTTACATTATGGTAAGCTTTAATTACCCTTGTTTTAACTGTATCTGCCGGATTAAAAGCAACGCTGTCATTCAGTATTTTAGTTTTAGATGTTGGCAGCAGGGTTTTGTCTTTTTTCTTGGATAAATCGGGTTTTATGTCTGTTTTTTCAGCTTGTTTAACCTCTTTTTTTACAACTTCAGAAGATTTAATACTATCGGTAACTACAATCAATTTTTTGGGTACAGTATCTAGTCTTTTTAATAAATTGGAAACGGTATCATTTAGATTTTCTAGCGTCAATTTTTCGTTTTTTTGGCTTCTCTTTTTTGACTTGCTATTGCTATTTTTCTTAGGCTCATCAATTGCTTCAAATTGTTTTTTAGCCTCTGCTTTTTCTTTTACTTGTTTTTCTTTTTCGTCATCTTCACCAACTTCATTGTCTTTTTGTATCAATGGCTTACTTAATAATTTAAGGGTTTTTTGTAATACTTTTTGGGTTTCTAAAGTATCGGCGCCAAGCCAAAGTGTGTCGGGTATTTTTTTATTCTTTAAGGTGATAGAATCTGTGGTGCCCATTCCAAAATAGGCATTTTTAGTCACCACCACACGTTCGGTTTTGCCAAAATATTCACCTAGTTGGCCTCTTAATATTGTTTTGTCTGAGGTGTCCATAAAAACAATGTTTTTTACCGCTTTTCCATAACTGGTTTTGCCATTGTAATACAAACTGTCGCCTTTCAACGATTTTGTTCCTTGGGTATATAAATTTTTCTTTCCAAAATAAGCATTTTCTGTTTTGGTGTTGTATGCGCCATCTTCGGTGTATAGGTTTTCTGTTTTGCCTTTTATATTGGTGGGGCCATAAAAGTAAGTCCAGTTGGTTCTGGTATTGTAGCGTAATGTGTCTGATTTTATGGTGCTTTGCGGCGTTACCACAACCACATTGTATCTAAAAAAAGAATCCTTAGTAAAAGCAAAGTACCATCCATTTTTACTGGTTAAGGTAACTTCCTGATTTACAATTTTTCCGCCGTTAAAATACTTGCCAATCTTTGGTGTCATCAAATAATCGAGCATATTGGTGGTTAAAACAGAAGTAGCATCAATCATTTTTACATTGCTTGTAAGTTGGGCTAGCTTTTTATTCCCATCGTAATTTAAAAAATCCGAATAAATGTTTACCGTATCTCCTTGATTGATATGCACATTTTTGTAAGCTTCAAAATAATTTCTGTCTTTATAAAAAACAGCGCTATCGCAAGATAAAGTAGCATTATCTTGTCTAAAAACAGGGTTTTTGACATAGTTGATATTGGTTTTGTTATCAACTATTAAGCTGGTAGAGCTTTGTAAAATAATTTTTGTGCGCTCTTGCGCAAGCAAAGCACTTGAAAACAGAATTAGGAGAATGAAAATACGAAGTCGCTGCACGGTACAAAGTTAGGTTTTTGCTTACTATTTTTACACACAATAATTTTATCAAACGTATAATGGCATTTAATTTTTAAATTATAGGTTTATGCTCGTTTAAATTAATATTTTTGGTAAATGTTAGCCTTAACACAATTTACAGCTTTTGCTAAAGAACATTTGCTATTTACTGCAGAACAAAAAATTTTGCTAGCAGTAAGTGGCGGAAAAGACTCGGCATTAATGGTTGATCTATTTAAGCGTGCAGGGTTTAATTTTGGCATTGCGCATTGTAATTTTAATTTGCGGGGCAACGAGTCTCAACGTGATGAGGCGTTTGTGAAATTATTAGCCCTAAATTTAAAGGTGCCCTTTTATGTTACGCATTTTGATACTGAAGCTTACGCCCTTCAGCAGCAAATCTCTACTCAGATGGCTGCTCGAGATTTACGATATCAATGGTTTGAAACTTTAAGAAAAGATAATAACTACGATTTTATTGCGGTTGCACAGCATCAAAACGACTCAATAGAAACGTTACTACTTAACCTAACTCGAGGAACTGGAATAAGTGGTTTGCATGGCATTTTGCCCAAAAGAGATTATATTATCAGGCCATTACTTTTTTTATCGAGGCAACAAATAGATGAAATTGTAGCAGAAAACAACATCGATTTTGTAGAGGATAGCTCTAACAAAACCAGCAAATACGCACGCAACAAAATTCGTTTAAATGTAATTCCGCAACTGCGGGAAATTAATCCAAATTTAGAACAGACTTTTGCGCAAAATATTACTCGTTTTGCACAAACCGAAGAAGTATTACAACAAGTAGTAACACAAATTAGAAGTCAAATTCAGCAAAAAAGCGGTGACAATTTTTATTTTAACATCGCAGCTATCGAAAATTTAACACCAAAGCAATTGTTATTTTTTGAATTAGTTAAGGATTTTAATTTTAGCTATTCGGTTGTTACAGAGGTTTTAGCGTCGCTCCATAAACAAAGTGGAACCTCTTTTTACAGTTCAACGCATCGCATTACAATTGATAGAACGGATTTAATCCTATCGCCCTTGGTAAACCAAAGCGATGCGCCTGTTTTTATTCACGTAAACGAAAATGTAATTAATTTTTATTCGCAAAAAATAACCCTGGAGTGTAAAGCATCAGCAAGTATAGAAAAAAGTTTAACAAAAGCTTTTGTTGATTTTGAAAAGCTTATTTTTCCGCTTTCTGTTCGTTTTTGGCAAAATGGCGATAAATTTATCCCACTGGGAATGGAAAGCAATAAAAAATTGAGCGATTTTTTTATAGATTCAAAAATATCGCTCCCACAAAAGGAACAAACGCCTATTCTGGTAAACGGCAATGGGGAAATTATTTGGGTTGTAGGTTTAAGGCAAGACAATAGATATAAAGTAGTAGCAAGCACAAAAAAAGTTGCTATATTCGAACTTACAAAATAACTGATGCAACACAAATATAAATATATCGAAAAACAGTATGTAGGCCGTGATTATATACGTATTTGTATTCGGCTAGTCATGGCAGCATTTTGTTTCGCTGCTTATGTTTATGAGCGAGATAGAGACAACACGGTTGACCTATTTTTGGTTGTTGGCTTTGGAATTATTGCTGTATCTATAGTGCTACTCTTTTTGATTCATTATCAAGTTCGTGTCCAAAATAAAAGTGTAATTATTGATGGCTTGTGGACTTCGAAAAAAGTAAAAATAGATTTAATTAGTATTGTAAGCGTACGCAAAGATATTTACAGCAATTATATGTTTAATAATCCAGTGTATAATTTGCACAAAAAAGGCAGTATACGTTTTTATTCTTCCGGGAAAGATGCAATTGTATTGACAGACAGAGATGGCTTAGAATATTTTATAGGCACACAACGCCCCAATGAAATGTTGTTGGTGATACAAGCCGAGATGAAAAGCTAACTATAAATCATACTAAATTTAAAATGAAAATAAACATTACAGTAATTTTAATTGTTATCTCGATATCAGCTTTTTCGGTTAAAGCACAAGAGTTTAATCCAAAAGTATCAAGAGACTCTGTGGGCATCTTAAGCGCCCAGATTGAAGCTTTAAAGGCAAGTCAAAAAGTTCAAGAGCTTAAGCTAAAAGAATTTGATGAACAACAAGAAGTAGAAAAATTGCGTGTAAAATTAATGCTCGCCAATGATATTGCTAAGGCTTCGACACTAAAAAGCACTGAAATTGCCGAAAAACTGAAAGGCACCACCGATATAAAAACTCAAGAAAGAGCAGCTAAACAAGCAAAAACTGATACTGAAGATGCCCAAAAGGTTTCAGAACGGTTCAAAAAGCAAATAGAAAAAGTAGAGTTGCTTAGGGGGCAAATTCAAATGGAAGAACGTAAACTGACTTACAAGAAACCAATTGTTCTCTTCGATCACAAATAGCTTAAACCTATGGCGGTGATATTGGTTTCTGCTATTTTATTAAATAAATAATACTACTCAGATGGGTATCAACAAATTTTTAGCTCTTTATATGGAGATAAGAATTTTAATAGCTGTCTGGGGTAAATTAGAATTGTATCAATGAAAATAGGAATTGTTTGTTATCCCACTTTTGGTGGGAGCGGGGTTGTGGCTACAGAATTAGGAAAGGCACTTGCCAACGAAGGGCATCAAGTGCATTTTATAACTTATAGCCAGCCCGCAAGATTAGATTTTTTTTCGGCTAACCTTTTTTATCACGAAGTGTCGGTAAGGGATTATCCTTTGTTCGATTACGCTCCTTACGAATCGGCATTGGCCAGTAAATTGGTTGATGTGGTACGTTTTGAACAGCTAGATATTTTGCATGTTCATTATGCCATTCCACACGCTTCGGCTGCCTTTATGGCCAAACAAATCTTAGCAACTTATGGTATAAACATTCCTTTTGTAACCACCTTACACGGTACAGATATTACTTTAGTAGGTAAAGATGCTACCTACAAGCCTGTAGTTACTTTTTCTATCAACCAAAGTGATGGAGTGACTACCGTTTCAGAAGATTTAAAATTAGATACCTACAAGCACTTCGAAATTCAGAAAGACATTTCGGTAATTCCAAATTTCATAGATTTTAATCGCTTTAGTCTACAACCTAAAGACCATTTCAAAAGAGCTATTGCCCCCAATAACGAGCGTATTTTAATCCATACCTCCAACTTTAGAAGGGTAAAACGCACTGCCGATGTGATTAGAGTGTTTCAAAAAGTACAACAAAAAATACCTTCTAAACTTTTAATGGTGGGCGATGGTCCTGAACGTTCGGCAGATGAGCAACTTTGCCGAGAATTGGGCATTTGCGAAAATGTTCGATTTTTAGGAAAGCAAGATGCCATTGAAGAAATTTTATCGGTTTCAGATCTTTTCCTAATGCCATCAGAGTCTGAAAGTTTTGGTTTGGCAGCCTTAGAAGCCATGGCTTGTAAAGTGCCAATCATTACCACCAATGCCGGCGGATTGCCCGAATTAAACACTGATGGCTACTGCGGTTACATGAGCAACATTGGTGATGTAGATGACATGGCTAAGAACGCAATTCTGATTTTAGAAAATGACGAAAAGTTGAGGCAATTTAAGGAAAATGCTTTTATGCGTGCCCAAGACTTCGACTTGAAGAAGATATTGCCAATGTATATTTCTTTTTATAACGAAGTTTTGGAGAAATCTTCCATAAATAAGATTTAAATTATTTTTTTTAAAAAAATTCATCAAATGCAAGTATCTGTTTTAAATGCTGTTATGAAAAAAATTATTGTCTTTTTATTTATTTTAAGTTTGTCATTTCAGTTAAATGCACAAGATAAAATTAGGGCTTCAAATCAAATTTTTGCCATCAGCGATGGAAATTTTCTTTTAAACGGAAAGCCTATCCAAATTCATAGTGGCGAGATGCATTATGCTCGAATTCCAAAACCTTATTGGCGCCATCGTTTAAAAATGATGAAAGCCATGGGCCTTAATGCGGTGGCTACGTACGTTTTTTGGAATTACCATGAGGTGGCACCCGGTATTTGGGATTTTAAAACAGGCAATAAAAATTTAGCCGAGTATATTAAAATTGCGCAAGAAGAAGGGCTTTTTGTAATATTAAGACCAGGCCCTTACGTTTGTGCCGAATGGGAATTTGGTGGTTATCCATGGTTTCTACAAAAAACACCAAATATGGTTATTAGGGGATACAATCCTCCATACTTATCTGCCACAAAAGCTTATTTTACAGCACTTTATAGTCAAGTAAAAGATTTGCTAATTACAAACGGAGGACCAATTATCATGGTTCAGGGTGAAAATGAATTTGGCTCTTATGTAGCACAGCGCAAAGACGTATCTTTAGAAGACCACAAAAAATATAGTTCAGCAGTTTTTAAGCAACTGCAAGAGGTAGGTTTTAACGTTCCTTTTTTTACTTCTGATGGAAGTTGGCTTTTTGAAGGCGGTGCATTACTCGGCGCTTTGCCAACAGCTAATGGCGAGGACGATGTAGCAAAACTAAAAGAGATTGTAAATAAGTACAACAACGGCAAAGGGCCCTATATGGTGGCCGAATTTTATCCGGGTTGGTTAGATCACTGGGCAGAACCTTTTCCTAAAGTTAAAACCGATGAGGTGGTAAAACAAACTCAAAAATATTTAGATGGCGGTGTTTCTTTTAACTATTATATGGTACACGGGGGCACAAATTTTGGGTTTACCTC
>CANHHZ010000117.1 GCA_947460275.1 Sphingobacteriaceae bacterium
TATTTGTCAATTTGAATATCCTGATCATCATCAATTCACCCTGCAAAACATTAACGATTTGCGCAAAGCGTTTGATGCGAGTACTGCAGCGAATAAAATAATAATTACAACAGAAAAGGATTGCCAACGTTTACTAAATAGCGATTTTAACGATTTACTGTTACTTTTGCCTATATTTTATTTGCCTATACAAGTAGCATTGGCCCCTAAAGATAAATTACATTTCGATAAAAAAATAGTAGACTATGTTACAAACACTAAAAGAATCGGTTGAGTACTTGCGACGTAAAATAGGTGATTTTGAACCAGAGGTGGGTATTGTTTTAGGTACAGGCCTAGGCGGCTTAGTTCAAGAAATGGAGGTAATCCACAGTGTAATGTATGCGAGCATTCCAAATTTTCCTATTTCTACTCTTGAATTTCACTCTGGGAAACTTATTTTTGGTACGCTAAATGGTAAAAAAGTAGTCGCTATGCAAGGTCGTTTACATTATTACGAAGGCTATTCAATGCAACAAATTACCTTTCCAATTCGGGTGTTAAAACATTTAGGTGTTCAACATTTATTTGTATCCAATGCTGCGGGCTCCTTAAACGAAAACTTTAAAAAAGGAGATTTGATGATCATCAACGATCACATCAACTTACAGCCCGAAAGTCCGTTGCGTGGTTTAAACGATGCCGATTTAGGACCTCGTTTTCCAGACATGAGCCAGCCGTATGCGCATCAATTGATAGCTAAAGGATTGGAAATTGCAAAAGCCGAAGAAATTACTTGCCACCAAGGCGTGTATGTTTCGGTTACTGGGCCAAATTTAGAAACTAAGGCTGAATATAGATATTTGCGTATAATTGGTGGCGATGCGGTGGGCATGAGCACAGTACCAGAAGTAATTGTGGCCAACCACATGAGTTTACCCGTTTTTGCCATTTCGGTACTTACCGATGAAGGCTTTCCAGACGAGTTAAAGCCGGTAAGTATTGAAGACATCATTGCTACAGCAGCTATTGCCGAACCAAAAATGACACGTATCCTTAGCCAATTAATTGCTACATTGTAATGCTAAAAATCACAACATTCCTCAGCTGTTTTTTCTTTGCGTTGTGCATAGCCAACGGTTTTGCGCAAGATTTAAAAACTACAGTAACCAAAAATAAAGCACTTGATTCTTTGAGGAAAAAAGAAGAAGAGGGAAAAGATTCTGTTGTTTTTACCGCAAAATTTGTGCGTTATACAACTTATAAACTTACAAAAGACAGTATACAAACTTTACCGATAGACACTGGCTTAAATGGCATTCAAAATTTTAGTGTTTTGGCGCAGCCTCGCTATCCCACTGTGGGTACCGGCGTATTGGGTTTGTCGGCTATGCCATTGTTATTTGAACCTATAAAAACCATCGGTTTCGATGTTGGTTTTCATGCGTTAGATCATTACCTCTTAAACCACGACGAGGTGAAGTTTTATCGGGCTCGTTCGCCTTTTACTAGCCTGTATTATGTAAATGGATCAGACAAGGAGCAAGTGTTAAAACTAACTCATACACAGAATATAAAAAAGAATTGGAATTTTGGCGCTAATTTTAATAGAATAGGTGCTAATGGCTTCTATACTAACCAGCGGGGCGATGATTTAAATGCAGCTATTTTTACTTGGTATCAATCGCCCAACAATCGATATAATTTATGGTTTGATGGTGTTTTTAATACCTTAAAGGCCCAAGAAAATGGATCGATCGTTAACGTCGACATTTTTTCTCCTACTTATAATGCATTGGCCGATAAAAAGGCAGAGGCTGTTAAACTAAATTCTGCCAAACAATTGTGGCGAAAAAATTCATTCAGACTTAAGCAAAGTTATTTTGTAGGCAGAATAGACAGTACTTTAAAAAATGAGGCTAAAAGTATTTTGCCTACCAATAAAATAACGCATACCTTAACCTATACCAAAAGTTCATTTTCATTTAAAAAAGACGAAATTGATAGGTATCGGGTTTTGCCAAAATCAATCATCGATTCGGTGTATACCAACGATTCTACGCAGGTTAATCACTTACAAAACGAATTTATTTATAGTTTCTTTTTGCGCACAAAAGGTTCTTCGGTAATTAAAAACGAACTCAAGATTGATGCGGGTATTAGGCACGATTATTATAATTACCAACAAAGCAGTTGGTCAAAAACTAACATAGCTTTGTTCAACTCATTAAATTCCTTCCAAAATCTTACACTTTTGGGTAATTTGGGTTACCGTTTTAGCACTAACGTTGATTTTAATTTTGATGTACAGCAAATTTTTCAGGGAAAAAACCTCGGCGACTTTCTATACGAAGCAAAAAGTAATTTTTTACTAAGTAAAAACATTGGACGAATTGTACTTGGGGCTTATTTGCAAAATAAATCTCCTGAAGAAATTTATGAGCGCTACCGCGGGAATTACTACAATTGGAACCAAAACTTCAACCGTACCAAAACTGCAAATCTTTCTTTCGGCTATTTAAATGACAAATATAATTTAGATGCAAATGCAGCTTATTATTTGATGACAAATTATCTGTATTTTAGTGCAAATCCTAATTTGGCCAACAGCATAATGCCAACCCAAGAAACTTCGGTGATTAGCTTGCTGAAGCTCAGCATTGGTAAAAAGTTCAGCTATAAAACCTTCCACTTTGATAGCTATGTAGTTTATCAAAAAACTAATAACGAAAATGTATTAAGAACTCCATCCTTCTACACTTTTAATAGCATTTATAAAAACCAAACGTTTTTCAAAACCTTTAAAACGCAAATTGGTTTTGATGTGCGCTATAATTCTCCTTACGCCGCCGCTGCATACGAACCTGCAAGCAACCAGTTTTATAACGGACAAAAAGTTGTTTTTGGCAGTAAACCAATTGTTGATTTTTGGGTAAAAGCCGCATTAAGGAGAGCAAATTTATTTTTAAAATACGATTATGCCAATCAAGGGGTGTTTAGCAGAGGGTATTATACTGTAAACAGCTACCCAATGCCAGATAGATTGTTGAAATTTGGGGTGAGTTGGAATTTTTACGATTAAGGCGTAAATAACTAAAAATTTTAAATTTTATTATTTTAAACTATTGATTTACAGTTTTTTATTTTTAAAATAAGTATCTTTTCGATTGTTTTTTTAATGCGTTTTTAACCATAAAGTCGATTACTTTTTAGTTTAATTAGGTGTAAAGTATGGCTAATCATTTCATTTTACTAAATTTGTCCCTTTAGAAAAAAATAATATGAGCAAAGCGATAATAAAAACTGAAAAAGGAAACATGACGGTTGAGTTTTTTGATAAAGACGCACCAAACGCAGTTGCCAATTTTAAAAAATTAGCCAGCGAAGGCTTTTACGACGGAATTACTTTTCACCGCGTTATTCCAAATTTTGTAGTACAAGCAGGTTGCCCAAATTCAAAAGACCCAGCAAAAGCACATTTAGCAGGTACTGGTGGTCCTGGTTATAAAATCGATTGTGAGTTAGACGGAGAAAATCAACACCACGATCGCGGCGTTTTATCTATGGCACATGCTGGAAGAAATACAGGCGGATCGCAATTTTTTATCTGTCACAGTAGAGCAAATACTGCACATTTAGATCGTAATCATACTTGTTTTGGTAAGGTTGTAGAAAATGTTGATATTGTAGATGACATTGCACAAGGCGATAAAATTTTAACAATAGAGGTTTTAGCAGATTAAGAGTAGATTTGAGATTTGAGACATTAGATTTGAGACATGCGCTCTAACTGGTGTTACATCTCTTAAAAATAAATAGAAATAGATTTGAAATATTTGATGTAAATTATTTTATATCCTTATCTCATCTCTCATAGCGTAAAATAAATATGAATTTAAGAGGAATTGTAGCCGTATCTGGCAGACCAGGTTTATTTAAACTTGTAGGACAAAATAAAGCAGGTTATGTTTTAGAAAGTTTGGATGCGCAAAAATTAAAAATTGTAGCTAATATATCTACAACAAAATTAGCTTCGCTTGAAGATATTACCATTTATGGCGAAGACGAAGATTTAAAATTAATTAATGTTTTAGCTGATATCGACGCTAAAAAAGCAACAGCCCCAGATGCAAAAGCAGATGGAAACGCATTGAGAAAATTCTTTTTGGAGATAGCTCCAAACCATGATCAAGAAAAAGTATACGCTTCTGACATGAAGAAAATTTTAACTTGGTACCATTTAATCAAGGATATGCCTTTGTTTACCGAAGCAGCCCCAGGCACTGAAGATTCTACTGCTAAAGTAGATGATAAAGTAGACTTGAAAGCCAAAGGTGCGTTAAAAGCTAAACCTACTAACGCTAAAGCACCAACTGCAAGATCATCAGCCCCTGCTAAAAAAGCAAGCATGACGAGCAAAAAAGGAGTTTAGGCCTTTTTACATCATTCTATACAAACGCCAGTTCTATTTAAAGACTACTGGCGTTTTTTATTTCATAAAATACCATAAAATAAGGAGGATGATGAAAGTAGCTATCAACACAATTTTGAAATACTTATTCTCTTTAGAAGTATCGGTTCTAAACTTATACTTTCTCTTAAAATCGCTTGGCAACATAATTATTTTTTAATGATGATGTATTAAATAATAGCTTTCCATAAAGCTAGGCATGATGATAAGGTTCGTTTTTTAAAATAGTAAAAGCCCGGTACAATTGCTCAACAAAAAATAACCTAACCATTTGGTGCGAAAATGTCATCGCTGAAAGCGAAACACTCGCATTTGACCTTTTGTAAATGCTTTCGTCAAATCCATATGGCCCGCCAATAATAAATACCAAATGCTGTACACTGCCAATCATTTGCTTGTTTAAATAAGCCGAAAAATCAACAGAACTATATTTTTTTCCATTTTCATCTAGTAAAACCACAACATCCAAATTGTTAATTTGCTTGCTAATCAATTCTGATTCCTTGCTTTTTTGCTGGGCCTCGGTTAAATTTTTGGTGTTTTTAATTTCCGGAATCACCAATAAGTTGAAATTGATGTAATGTTTTAATCGGTTAAGATATTTCTCTATGCCTTCAATTAAATATTTGTCTTCGGTTTTGCCAACAGCAATTAGTGTAATTTTCAATCTTGTATTTTTTAAGGAAAAATCAAAAATACTTAATTATGTGCAATCGTCTCTTTTTTATTTAAATTACGTTAATTTTGCTTCATGGACGACAAAATAATAGTTTATACTAATTTCGAAAACCCAATAGCAGCCAATATTGTTTTAACTCGCTTACAGGCTGCTGGATTTAATTGCTTTCTTTCGGGCGAAAACACCGCGGGTTTAAGAACATTTTTTGATGCTTCCATTAGTGGTATACAGTTGCACGTTTTTGAAAAAGATGTTGAAGACATTCAAAACCTTTTGGCTCAAGATGATTTTGATTTAGAAGAAGAGTAGTTGTTGCATTTGGCATTTCTGCTAAGCTATGTCAACATTTATATAAAATAAAAAACCCGTTCAGTGTAAAACTAAACGGGTTTTTATATTAGTAAAGCTTTTGGCTTACCGATATGCTATAAACTAGCTTTAGCAGCTGCTTCTTTACGGATAATGTTAAGTGCACCACCAGCTTTAAACCAATCTATTTGTTGGGTATTGTAACTGTGGTTTACGTTAATGGTTTCGCTTGTTCCATCTGCGTGATGCAAAGCAATTTGCAAAGGTACGTTAGGCATAAAGTTGGTTAAGCCGATGATAGCTAAAGTATCATCTTCCAAAATTTTATCGTAATCGTTTTTGTCAACAAAAGTTAAGGCCAACATCCCTTGTTTTTTAAGGTTAGTTTCGTGGATACGGGCAAAAGATTTTACCAATACCGCACGTACGCCTAAATGACGAGGTTCCATAGCTGCATGCTCACGAGACGAGCCTTCGCCATAGTTTTCATCGCCTACTACAATTGAGCCCAATCCTGCAGCTTTGTAAGCACGTTGCGTGGCTGGTACAGGTCCGTATTCACCAGTTAAGCTGTTTTTTACGTTATCGGTTTTATCGTTAAAATAGTTCACAGCACCAATCAACATATTGTTAGAAATGTTATCTAAGTGGCCACGGAATTTTAACCAAGGACCAGCCATAGAAATATGA
>CANHHZ010000118.1 GCA_947460275.1 Sphingobacteriaceae bacterium
AAACATGCAAAAAATGGGGTAGATCCCGAACTCAAAGCCTTAGCAGCTAAAGCAGCGCCAATTGTAAAATCACATTTGGAAAATATCAAGAAAATTAAAAGTGAGTTAAAATAATATAGTGAGTTTTTTTAAAAAAAAGAGCCGTTTAATTTAGTTTAAACGGCTCTTTTATAATTTATTTTGCGGAGAGGGCGGGATTCGAACCCGCGGTACCGTTACCAGTACGACAGTTTAGCAAACTGTTCCTTTCGGCCACTCAGGCACCTCTCCTATTCTTACTTCAAAACATCCGTTTCGAGGTTGCAAATATAACAATTCATTGATGTTCTCAAAAAAAAATTATGAAGTTTGTAAATAATCTATCCTCACATGATAGATACTCATCAGCATAGTCTTGAATATCAGCTTTATAGTTTCTAAATCTTTTAATGTCAAATCACAATTATCCAGCTGGTGCTGATCAAGTTTGTAGTTAATAATGCGTTCTACCAAGTCGTTTATGTTTTTTGCATCCGGATTTTTAAGACTTCTTGACGCAGCTTCTACAGAATCGGCCAACATCAAAACGCCAGTTTCCTTAGAAAATGGAATAGGCCCAGGATAGCGAAATGTATTTTCATCAACAAATTTTTCTGGCGAATTTTTTAAAAAAGACTGGTAAAAATAATCTACCCTAGTATTTCCATGATGGGTTCTTATAAAATCAATGACACTTTCTGGCAATTTATATTTACGCGTAATTTCTACACCTTTATGTACATGTTTGATGATAATTTGCGCACTTTGCTCATACGATAACTTATCATGTGGACTAACAGCAGTGTTTTGGTTTTCAATAAAATATTGTGGATTTTCCATTTTACCAATATCGTGGTATAAAGCACCAGCTCTAACCAAAAGAGCGTTACCTCCAATTTTAAAAATAGCGGCTTCGGCTAAATTTGCCACTTGTAAAGAATGCTGAAAAGTACCAGGGGCTTTAAAAGAAAGTTCTCTTAGTAACTTGTTATTTGTATTGGTAAGTTCAATCAAAGCCACATCAGAAGTAATGCCAAAAACCTGCTCAAAAGCATAAATTAGTGGATAGGCCAGCAATGAAAGTAGCACACTAAATACAAAAGGTAGAAAGCTGGTCCAATCAATATCAATTAAACGACCTTCTCTTAACAAGGCAATAGTAATAAAACAAACAAAATAGGACGAAAGTATAAAAGAAGCCGAGATTAACAGTTGCTCTCTTTTAACTAAATTTTTGATGCTATAAATAGCCACCATCCCTGCCGTAGTTTGATAAAAAACAAACTCAAAACTATTAGGAACAAAAAACCCTGCAATCAAAATTACCAACAAATGCAAATTGAGCGCCAAACGCGTATCAAATAAAATCCTGATGACGATGGGAACAATGCAAAACGGCAAATAATACAAGCTTACTAAATCAATTTTAATGGCGTAAGTAAGCACCAAAACCATAAAGCTTATCACCAAAAGCAGTAACAAAAGCAATCTGTTATCAGCAAAAATATCCTTCCTAAACAAAAAAAGAAAAACCATTAAAAGCAAAATGATAAAAGAAACCAATAAAACTTGACCAAGATAAACCAGGGTAAAATGACCAATGGTTTTGGTTTTTGAATTATACGTTTCTTTAAAGGAAATCAATTTTTGAAAAACATCATCATCCACCACTTCATCTTTTGATACTATCAATTCGCCTTTTTGTACCATTCCCTTTGAAGTAGAAATACTATTTAAGGCCTCCTCCTCAACTAAGGAAGTTAAACCTTCATCAAAAACAATATTAGGCTTTAGATGGCTTTGAACAATAGCTAAAACTAGTTCTTTTACGCTTGAATTGACAGATTTAAAGTTGTTTCTAAAATATTGTAACGCAGTAGCCGTAGTAAACACATCCTGACTATTAGTTTGAACAGAAACATTGTCATTTAACAAAGCGAAATCATAAAATTCTCCTTCTTTTTGATGTTTGGCTACCATACCAATGATACCTTTGTCATAAACCACTTGGAGCATGGTGATCACATTTTTTTTGTTTTGCTCCTTGTAGGTTTCCTCAAGAGCATTCGATTTCCATTTTACATCAAACTCGTCTAAAAGCGTCTGCTTTTGCCCCTTATAAACTTCTTTTTCATATTTATAAATGGGCAAAACATTTTTAAGCGCTTCTTTCTTATCCTCAGAGATTTGAGGTTTAGTTTTTAAAATTGCAAACCTAAAAGGAGAAATAAGATCTTTATTGAGCCAAACTTTGCCTTTCTCAAATTCATATCTAAAACGGGGTTGTTTGGGTAAGAAAAAAGTGATTACCAAAACACAAATAGCCATCATTACATATTTAATGTTTGATGAATATTTGCGATAAAGTACTTTATGAGAATTCTTATTAATTTTGGCCAAAACTTAAATTATTTGATACAATTCAAAATTAAGATTATTTTTTCATTAACGTAAAATTCTTTTGGATGTCAAAATTGAACATAAATACAATAGTATAGCTTCAAATACCTAAATTGCGCTACCAAATTTTAATTCAAATTGTATGAAAGATGTAGTAATCGTAGCTGCCGTAAGAACTCCGATAGGAAGTTTTGGTGGTACTTTATCAGGATTTTCCGCAACACAACTTGGCGGCTTTGCCATTAAGGCAGCCGTAGAAAAAGCTGGTTTAAAGCCAGCGCATATTCAAGAAGTTTATATGGGCAATGTGTTATCGGCCAATTTAGGTCAAGCACCCGCAACACAAGCCGCAAAATATGCAGGCTTACCTGATTTACCCACAACAACGATCAATAAAGTTTGTGCCTCGGGCACCAAAGCCATTATGTTGGCTGCACAAAGTATTGCCTTAGGACAAAACGACATTGTGGTGGCTGGTGGTATGGAAAGCATGAGCAATGTACCTTACTATTTAGATAAAGCACGCAATGGATATCGTTTAGGCCATGGTCAAGTTACTGATGGTTTAGTGAAAGATGGCTTATGGGACGTTTATAACGATTACCACATGGGTTCTGCTGCAGAACTTTGTGCCGAAACTTGTAAAATTACCCGTGAAGATCAGGATAACTTTGCCATAGCATCCTATAAAAGGGCGCAAACTGCACAAATTGAAGGTAAGTTTAAATCAGAAATTATTGCTATTGAAGTTAAAAATCGCAAAGGCGAAATTACTTTGATTGACTCAGATGAAGAACCTACGAGCGTAAATTTTGATAAAATTCCAACCTTAAAACCTGTATTTAAAAAAGATGGCACAGTAACCGCTGCAAATGCATCTACCTTAAATGATGGCGCAGCTGCATTGGTTTTAATGAGCGCCGATAAAGCCAAAGAACTTGGCATAAAACCTTTGGCTAAAGTTTTAAGCTACGCCGATGCCCAACAGGCACCCGAATGGTTCACAACAGCACCTTCAAAAGCTATCCCGTTAGCATTAAGCAGAGCAAATTTAAGTACTAAAGATGTAGATATTTTTGAAATCAACGAAGCTTTTGCTGTGGTTTCTTTAGCCAATAACCAGGAATTAAAGTTAAACGAAAATAAAGTCAACGTAAATGGTGGCGCAGTAGCAATCGGTCACCCACTTGGTGCATCTGGTGCCCGAATTGTGGTTACTCTAATCTCTGTTTTACAACAAAATAAAGGTAAAATAGGCGTTGCCGGAATTTGCAACGGCGGAGGTGGCGCAAGTGCTATCGTCATTGAAAACCTAAACCAATAGCAATGCCTAAAGCTTTTAAATCTTTAATTATTTTAGCAATTGTGCTTAGTTGTGCGCTAAGTAAAACAAGTGCACAGCAAAACATAACTACCGAGAACAAAAGTAAACTGGATAAACTTCAAGACACTTTAGCTGTTTTAAGTGAAGCAACTTTTAGCGCTAAAGACAATTTAGCTCGTTTTGAAAAAAACACGCAGTTTGTAAAAAAATTAATTTCAGCTTTAAAAATAACTGATGCCTACAATTATGGCTTCGATTCGCTTAAACGGATTTCTATCCTTCCATCTCCAGACCGTTCATTTAGAATGATCACTTGGTATGTGCCAACAGATGAAGGAACTTTTCGGTATTACGGAACTATCCAAATGGCCACCAATGACGGCAGTTTAAAAATGTACCCGCTTACCGACCAAACTGAAAAAATTAGTGATCAAAATGAATTAACCAATGCAAAAATGTGGTTTGGAGCACGTTACTACGACATTATCCCTATGGTAAGCAGCACCAAGCAACCCTATTGGATTTTATTGGGATGGAAGGGAAATAACCAAAAAACAACAAAAAAAGTAATTGAAGTTTTATCCTTCGATAAGGATGAACCTCTATTTGGGAAAAACATTTTTGAAACTGACAAAAAAGGGATTTATAAAAATCGCATCATTTTCGAGTACAATAAACTAAATGCAATGACCCTAAAATTTGAAAGGAAATTGAATTTAATTGTATTTGATCATTTGGCACCTTATGAACCAAGCATGTTGAATAATTACGAATATTATGTGGCCGACCTCACTTTTAACGCCTATAAGCTGAATTCCGATAAACTTGCCTTGGTAGAAAATGTAGATTTAAAGAACGAGCCATCTCCTAACGATGAATTTTACGGAAAACCAGTCAAAGCATCAACTGTAGTCATCAAACCTAACCATTAACTTAAGTGCAAATTTGTTACTCTGCATTTAGGTACTTATATTGCGATTTGATTTACAACTAATTTAAGACTCAAACAAATTTATAGTTTATGCAAAATTCTATTGAAACCAATAACGACTTCTTTAAAAACAAGGTATTAGGCCATCCGGCTGGTCTTTTTGTATTGTTTTTCACAGAAATGTGGGAAAGATTTTCTTACTACGGAATGCGTGCATTGTTAGTTTTGTTTTTAACATCCTCTATAATGGGCGATAACCCAGGTTGGGGATGGCCTAGAGAACATGCTTTAGCCATTTATGGATCTTACACAGGTTTGGCTTACTTGACCCCAATACTTGGCGGCTACATTGCCGACCGGTTTATTGGCTTTAGATGGGCTGTAATTGTTGGGGCTTTGTTGATGACACTCGGACATTTGTCCATGGCTATGGAATTTAACCACGTATTTATGTATTTGGGTCTGGGGTTGTTGGTTGTTGGTATTGGCTTCTTCAAACCAAACATGAATTCAATTGTATCAAAAATGTACGAAAAACATCCAGAAAAGAAAGATGGTGCCTTTACCATTTTTTACATGGGGGTAAACTCAGGTGCATTTTTGGGTATGCTTTTGTGCGGATATATCGGCGAAAGTGCAGATTGGGGATGGAGTTATGGTTTTGGATTAGCAGGTATTTTTATGTTTGTAGGGATGCTTCAATTCTATTTTACCCAAAATATTTTTGGAGACATAGGTTTAACACCAGAGGCGGCAAGCAACGAAGTATCAACCAGTGAAGACCCTGCAGAATCTACTAAAAATCCATTCTCTACATTTGATATTGCTATCATTGCCATCATTTCTATCATTGGCTTAGTTTGGATAATTAACGATCCGCTTTCAAAAATTACCTCTTTAAATGCTTTTAATTTTAAAATCGGGAGTTTTGACGGAAGCAATGCGATGATTTTGTCGGCATTGATTCTTTTCCTTTTCCTTTTGATTAAAAGGGTAGCTCAATATACCCCTATTTTAAGAGACAGAATGATAGCGGTAATTATTTTAGCCTTCATTACCATCTTTTTTTGGGCATCTTTTGAACAAGCTGGTGGATCGATGACCATTTTTGCTAAAGATTACACTTTGAGAATTTTATCGGGCAATGCCAAAATTGCTTTTAATATTGGAAATACCTTAATTACTGTAATTCCGATGGTCATTATCACCTATGTATTGTTTAAATTATTTAGACAAACTTTTGGTAAATATGCATTAGGCAACATTATTTTGGCGATTGGCTTTTTAATTGTGTGGATAATTGTGATTTACATGCTAAAAAATCAATATTCAGATGTTAAAGCTGAAGTACCAGCAACGTGGTTTGGCGTATTGAACTCGCTATTTATTATTTCTTGTGCACCATTGGTATCTAAAATTTGGGAAAGCAAATACAATCCATCCGCCACCATGAA
>CANHHZ010000119.1 GCA_947460275.1 Sphingobacteriaceae bacterium
TATAATTTTTTGTTCCGCTACCTGCGTGAATGCTCCAAGTTGGCGACAAAACGGCCTCGTGGTTTGCCACAATAATGTGGCGAGTTTCTTGTGGTTGGCCCATGTAATGAAAAACACGATGTTCAGCATCAACATCGAAGTAAAAATAAACTTCCATTCTTCTGTCGTGTGTATGCGGCGGAATAGTATTCCAAACGCTCCCCGGAGAAAGCAGAGTTAAGCCCATTACCAACTGACAACTTTGTATGCCTTCTTTGTGTATGTAACGTACAATTTTACGTTCGTTCGCAGTTTCTAAACTTCCTAAATTGGCAGAAAAAGCATCTTCATGTTTTAAAAATGTAGTAGGATGAGTTTGATGAGCTGGAGCAGATAACGCATAAAATATAGCTGGATCGTTTGCATTATTGCTACTAAATCTCACCTCCTTTACCCCTTTACCCAAATAAAGACAATCCATTTTATCCAACTGGTAGCTCACACCATCAGCTTCGATTTTACCTACACCACCTACGTTGATGATACCCATTTCTCTCCTTTCCAAAAAGAAATCGGCACGCAAAATATCGTAATTACCTAAAGTTACTACTTGAGTGGTTGGAGTTATTAAACCCGTAACCATTCTATCGTAGTTTGCGTAAACAAAATTTGCCTTGTTGGCTTCTTTTAATCCATCCAATAGAAAGCGTTCTCTGATTTTATCCGTTTGATAGGTCTTAAAATCATCTGAATGTACAGATTGTATGATTTTCATAATGCTATTTTTGTTTTTTAATCATCTTTTAATCTGCAAAGCAGGTTAATATCTAGTTAATTATTTTTAGTTATTGTTATAAAGACACCCCTCTTTTCCAAGGAATAAAATCGTCTTGATTTAATAAAACTGATTTAGGAATTACTTCGCCACTAGCTGCTTTAATACAATAATCCAATATATCTTCGCCCATTTGTTCGATAGATTTTTCTCCTTCTATAATTGCACCTGTGTTGATATCAATAATATCGCCCATGCGTTTTGTTAAGGCGTTGTTTGTGGCTACTTTGATTACCGGACACACAGGATTTCCTGTAGGCGTGCCCAAACCAGTGGTAAATAAAATTAAAGTAGCACCGCTAGCTGCCTTACCTGTAGTAGCTTCTACATCATTTCCTGGGGTACAAACTAAGTTTAAGCCCGGTTTTGTTGAAGGCTCGGTATAATCTAAAACGTCAACCACTGGCGATGTACCACCTTTTTTGGCAGCGCCATTGCTTTTAATCGCATCGGTAATTAAACCGTCTTTGATATTGCCTGGAGATGGATTCATGTGGAAGCCAGAACCCGCATTTTCTGCAGCTTGATTGTAAGCTCCCATCAAATTGATAAACTTTTTAGCAGCTTGCTCTTCTACTGTTCTGTCTATTAAATCTTGCTCTGCTCCACACAACTCTGGAAACTCTGCCAATAGCACAGTAGCGCCTAAACCTACTAACAAATCTGAACAGTAACCTACTGCAGGGTTGGCCGAAATACCACTAAAACCATCGCTACCTCCGCATTTAACACCTATATTCAATTTGTTCAATGGGGCAGGTTTTCTTTCAATTTGATTGATTTCTATTAAGCCTTCGAAGGTTTTTTTGATGGCTTCAGCAATCATATTTTCTTCGCTTTGCGATTCTTGTTGTTCGAAAATATAAAGTGGTTTATTAAAATTAGGATTTCTTTCTAATAAATCTTTTTTAAAGTCGTGAACCTGTAAATTTTGGCAACCCAAACTCAAAACGGTAACACCTGCCACGTTTGGATGATCGGCATAAGCAGCCAACAGTTTACTTAAAACGGCTGCATCCTGTCTAATTCCACCACATCCACCTTGGTGGTTTAGAAACTTAATACCATCTACGTTTTTGAATGGTCTGTTTTTTCTGGCTTCCTCAAACGAAAATGGCGCCGACAAAGAAGCAATATCAACACCGTTTTGGTAGGCTTCTACTAATTGATGTGTGTAAGCTTTATATTTTGCGGTTACAGCATAACCTAATTCGTTGTGTAAAGCTTCACGTATAACATCCAAATTCCTGTTTTCGCAAAAAACCGTTGGTACAAACAACCAATAATTTGCAGTACCTACTTTACCATCAGGACGGTGGTAACCATTAAAGGTACGCCCGGCAAACTTGCTTACATCTGGCGCTTGCCATTGGTAATTATATGGTTTATAAGTATAAGGTGCAGCTGCATGCTTTAAATTATCGGTGGTCATTAAAGTGCCTGATTTTACTGCGTATTGCACTTTTCCAACCAATGTACCATACATATACACCTCGCCACCCGAAGGCAAATCTGAAGTGTAAAACTTATGCTTTGCGTCCACATCATTTAACAGTGTGTAGGAATGGTTCTGATAATCAACCTTTTGACCAGCTTTTAAATTGGTTAGCGCAACCAATACATTATCATTAGGATTAACTTTTAAAACTAATTGTTTCATTTTTAGCTCATATTTCTAGATAACGCGTTTAAATTCGCGAGTTCAGCAGCAATACCGTTCACTAAAATAGCATTATATTTCGAATTTACCTCATCAATAAAACCACTCAATAAACTTAAGTCTGCAGTCCAAAAAGCTGCATCACTTAAAACGTCGATTACATAAGAGGTCGATTTAGATTTTTCGTAAAAATAAGCAGCCTTATCATCGGTTATTTGATAATGGATGTCGTTGTACGCTCCAAAATATTTACCATTTTCGGTTTTATTTGTTTTCATAAAAACCAAATATGCCGCAAAACCAAAAGCTAACTTTTCAGGGACTTTTTGAAATATTTTATAGTGATTTAACAGCAATGGCAACACACGAATCTTCATTTTCATGCTGTACTGAAAAGTAATATTTAACCATAAATGTTCGATGAATGGATTTGCAAACCTGTCAACTACTGATTTAGAAAACGCCCTAGTTTCGGGTTCGGTAACTTGATAAGGTATTGCTGGGCTAATTTCAGTGTTCATCAAAGTTTCTATATAAGCGTTAACTTGGGGGTTGCTCATTGCGTTTTTAACAGTAGCTATACCAGCTAAAAAGGCAATACCTGAAGTTAGTGTATGCGTACCATTGAGTAACCTTACTTTTAGCTCTCGATAAATTTCAATGTCTTCGGAAATCACAACCCCAGCATCAATTTTAGCAAATTCGAGTACATCTTTTACCTTTTGGCCTCCTTCAATAGCCCATAAACGATAAGGCTCTGTCATAGCCAAAAGGTGATCGCTATAACCTAACTCTTGTTTTATGGAAGCTAAAGTTGTAGCATCGGGTTTGCCTGGTACAATTCTATCAACCAATGAGTTACAAAATGTATTATCTTGATTTAACCACGTTATAAAATCATCAGGTAAAGCATTAAATTTGGCCAATTCATTTACTATTTCGGCCAATTTTTTACCATTTTCTGGAATCAACTCAGTTGCAATAATGACCAAGCCTGCATTTTTTGAACCATTAAAGGCTTTGAATCTTTCTATCAATACTGCCAATAGCTTAGCAGGGAAAGAAGCCGGAGGGTTTTGATCTACACTTTCTTTTAGCAAAGCTATGCCTACTTCTGTGGTATTTGAAATTACAATTTTTAAATCAGGACTTTTTGCAATCTCTAAAATAGAAGACCAATTTTTATCTGCAGCAATTACACGACTGATGGCAGAGGAGATGATATTCTCTGAAATCAAATTTCCATTTTCTATGCCTCTTACACAGAGTGTATATAAACTATCTTGATCATCGAACTCAGCTGTTGCGGTACCTGTTGACTTTACAACAGCCACTCGACCATTAAAAACACCCTTTCTGTTCGCTTTATCAATAAAATAATCTGGTAAGCCTCTTAATAATACTCCGGTACCAAATTGAAGTACTTTTTCTGGAAAATTAAATGCCTCTGGTGATGGTTTAATTATATTTTGAGAAGCAATTTGATTAAGATTATTTTTAGTTAAAATCATTTTATACATGTATCTTTTAAATAGGCTTATTTATTGTGAAAGTGCATAAAAACTCTATCAACGGAATAAACCAAAACAATTCTACATAATTATTACTAATTTGAACTGAAATTGCATGCAAATATTTGCGCAAACGTTGCCGTAAACTTTATAGTGTTTTTTTTTGATAAGATTTAAAGACACATTAAGCAATCTATAAGATAAGCAAACAGCGGTTAAACTTGAGGAGCGTTAAAAATTACTCACCCAATATTTTTAACCATTTAGGATAGTCTTTTTGAATTAGACCCACTGCCCAATCCCCATACCAAGCATAATTATTTCTGCGCTCAAAACTAATATCGGCAACATTGTCTTTTATAGAATTATCTCTATCTCCGAAAATTGGTTTATTGGTATTGATATCGTGAAATCTAGCCCAAATTACTGCATTGACATCTGCGATTAATCCTTTATCGCCATTGGCCATTTTCTCAAACTTAAACCCTTTAATTTTAGCGTTATCGAACCATTGAACAGCATTTTTAATAGCTTGTTTTACAGGCAAAGATGGTTGATCTATACGCATTAAAAACTTAACAATATTTACAGACTCGGAAGTACTTAACGATGCGGGTTCAAAATTACGAGCTTTTGCAGGTTTTAACGTATTTTGATCGTATTGCGCAGCCCAAATGCTAAGTTTGTCGCCTTGCACAATCTGTGTTTTCAAAATACAATCTAAACCACGTTTAACTGCGTTGTCTGCTTTTGCGATATAATTTATATTTACCACATCAAAACCATTACTTTGCCGAACAATATCCAACATGATATTTAAAACGTTAATTATGGCATTGTCGTTGTAAGTTATTTCGGCTCTGTAACTGCTTTTATCAGGATAATACTGGGGCCATCCGCCATTTTTGTACTGTGCTTTTAATAAATAATCAATTCCCTTTTCTGCAGCTTGTAAATAGCTTTTATTGCCTGTTGTTTTAAAAGCTTTAACCAAGGCATTAATTTCTCTTGTTGTGGCGCTATTGTCAATTGTTGCATGCATCTCATCAGTAGCTTTAATGATTTCCATCAAAGCAGGCGTAATTGGTTTTTTATAACTAACCACGCTTTTATCAATCAATTGCTTTGGCCAAGCTCCATTGCTTAACTGATAAGTTAGCATTTTATCGGCAATAGAATCTGTTTTAAAGGTAGGTTCAGTAGTTTGTGCAGTTGCATACAAGCAAAAGCCTTGAAATAGTAACGCAAGTAAAAATTTAACTGATTTTATCATTATTTTTTTTGTAATGATGTTTGCTTTGCCAACCAATTTATCAAATCTTGTGCGGCTTTAAAATTATCATATGTTTCAGGTAATTTTCTTCCATCAACATATTCGTTATACAACCATGGGTCTCCTATAGCAAACACTATGCCCTTTCCCAAAGTAGCTACGGACATTACATTATCGCCATCTTTATCTTTTAAAATAGCTTTTGCTGTACCCGATAAGGTCAAAGAACTATATTCTTTGATAAAAAGATTAGTTGCTATTTTAAAAATTTCGTTGTCTGCAGGCACCACTACCTTAGCCGTTTCAAAATTTGAAGCTACAGGAACTGTTCCTTTTAAATCATCGTTAAAATGTATCCCAAATTCATTGGCTAATTCGTTAAAATGTTTCAATTCTACATTATTCACATCATTGGCCATTAAAACTAAAATACCTCCAGCCTTTACCCAATTAGTAAGTGTATTGATGTGGTTTTTAGCAATAAAGTTTGGATTAGGGTTTTCTTTTTCGTTATCAGGATCAACGATGACATAAATTGAAGTACCTTTTAAATTATCAAGCGTGGGTGCTTGATAAAGCGTATTTGTCTTAAAACCAACATTGTTAAACAAATTTGCAAAGAATGAAAAACCACCATTGTCTTTCTCTTCCCATTTGTAATGCCAAGAAACATTAGGTTTATCTAACTCGGTTCTGGTTTCGTTGTTAAAGTAAGAATCTAAAGTAACTGTTTTGCCTGAAGCAGGTTTTTGCCAACTAGTCATTTCCATTTCATGTGCTGCCAAAATAAATGCCCCTACTCCTTTCGGATCGTTAGTAATTACTTTTTCGTTAATATAATAATCATA
>CANHHZ010000120.1 GCA_947460275.1 Sphingobacteriaceae bacterium
AGTTGCTGTGCAAAAACTAAAGGTTTGGTGTTAAAAGTTACTTCACTATCGTTGTTAAACATACTTCCTGAAACAGTTGCGTCGTAAGCCACAATGCTTAACTGAGGTTTTACGTAGAAGAAAAATTCTGTTTTTGGTTTATCAATTTCAGCCTTATTTTGAATCCGTGAATTGGTACTTACCGAATTAAAAAGTTGATTAATGTTTCCGGTGCGGGCTAAAATACCAAGGCCCAAACTGCTAAATGTTGTGCCCAAATTCGCAGCGCTTTCTAGGCTAAAATCTAAATTTTTATCAGCATTTCTGAACAATAAGTTTGTGTATTGGGCATAAAGATTAAAGGCAAAATCATTTTTGATTTGGTATTGCCAACCATCTACCTCGTACAAGCCAACCATTTTATGTAAAAACACCTGCAATTCTTTGCCCAATGCTTTTGGCCCAATAGTTCCTATATCTACTCCGATTTTTAAAACGCTTTCGTTTTTGTAGTAATAACTAGCATTAGCGCCTAAATACAAATAGGCGGCAAACGGGCGGTCTTGTTTTACAGGATTTGGTCGATAACCCGAAATTGGATTGTATATTTTTTGTCCACCAGAAAACTCATATATTAATTTTTTATATTTTTTGCCCAATTTTTTTTGACTAGCTGCATGCCTAAAATAAACAAACAAGCCATTGGTATAATATCTATCTTGTTTATTTAATAAATAAGAATCATTTTCGCTTTTAAAACCAAATTCGTTTTTAAAATTTTGCGCACCTGCCGTTGTTGTTCCTGAAAATAGAAAACAAATTAAAAACCAAGGTTTTAATTTTGCCATTAATTTGCTGAGGAATGAATTTTAATCGTTAAATCTAAAGGATTTTTTACTTTATCTTTTGTTAAAGCAAAATCCACAACTTCTTTCATTTCAGTAACGTAATGAAATTTTAAGTCTTTGATGTAATCTTCTTTAATATCTAAAATATCTTTTCTATTGGATTTGCAAAGAATTATTTCCTTAATATTTGCTCTTTTGGCAGCTAGTATTTTTTCTTTGATGCCACCAACAGGTAGAACTTTTCCCCGTAGGGTAATTTCTCCAGTCATGGCTAAATTTGGTTTTACTTTACGCTGTGTAAATACAGAGGTTAAAGCGGTAAGCATGGTTATCCCAGCCGATGGGCCATCTTTTGGCGTTGCCCCTGCGGGAACATGAATGTGGACATCAAAATTATCGAATAAACTAAAGTCTATATCAAAATTTTTAGAATGCGCCCTTAAATAGGCCATGGCAATTACTGCCGACTCTTTCATTACTTCGCCTAAGTTTCCAGTTAGTGTAAGTTTGCCTTTACCCGGACTTAAACTAGCTTCTATAAATAAAATATCGCCACCCACTTGTGTCCATGCTAAGCCGGTTACTACTCCTGCAACTTCATTGCCTTCGTATAAATCTTTGTCGAAAATTGGGGCGCCTAATATTCGTTCTACATCTTTTATCTCCAAAGTAGGCTCGTATTTTTCGTCCATGGCAACTTTGGTGGCAATACCACGTACCAACGAACCTATTTTTTTTTCTAATCCACGCACACCGCTTTCACGTGTATAGTCTTCAATTACTTTTTCAATAAGTGGACTTTTAAGTACAAGGTGTTTGTTACTTAGGCCATGTATTTCTTTTTGCTTAGGGAGTAAATATTTTTTAGCAATTTCAATTTTTTCTTCAACGGTATAACCATTTACTTCTATAATTTCCATCCTGTCTAATAGTGCAGGTTGAATGTTGCTTAAAGAATTGGCTGTTGCAATAAATAATACGTTTGATAAATCGTAGTCGGCTTCAACATAATGATCGTTAAAAGCGTTATTTTGCTCTGGATCAAGTACTTCTAGCAAAGCTGAAGAAGGGTCTCCTCTAAAATCCGAACCTACTTTATCGATCTCGTCTAATACAAAAACAGGGTTTGCTGCGCCAGCCTTTTTTATAGATTGGATAATACGACCCGGCATTGCCCCAATATAAGTTTTTCGATGGCCCCTAATTTCGGCTTCGTCTCTAATTCCGCCAAGAGCCATGCGTACATATTTTCTGTTCAATGCTTTGGCAATTGATTTTCCTAACGAGGTTTTTCCAACTCCTGGTGGGCCAACTAAGCATAAAATTGGTGCTTTCATGTCGCGCTTTAGCTTTAAAACAGCTAGATACTCTATAATGCGCTGTTTTACCTTGTCTAAACCAAAATGGTCTTTATCCAAAACTCTCTGCGCTCTTTTTAAGTCAAAATTATCTTTTGTAAACTCGTTCCATGGCAAATCTAGCAGTAACTCTAAATAATTCATTTGGATAGAATAATCTGGTGCTGCAGGATTCATTCTTCCCAATTTTTCAATTTCCTTGCCAAAATGATCAGCAACATGCGCAGGCCACTTTTTCTTTCTTGAGCGTGCTTGTAAGGTATCAAGTTCCAAATCGGCAGAGTTTCCAAGCTCTTCTTGAATCGTTTTAAGCTGTTGATTTAAAAAGTAGTCACGTTGTTGCTTATCTAAATCGGTACGAACCTTAAATTGGATTTGATTTTTGAGCTCAAGCATTTGAAGTTCTAAGGTCAAGAGTTCCATTACACGCTCGGCACGTTTGCGTAAGTTGCTCATTTCCAACATTCTTTGCTTTTCAGCGACATCTGCATTCATGTTCGAGGAGATGAAATTGATCAAAAAAGAGGTGCTTTCTATGTTTTTTAGTGCAATAGCAGCTTCGCTAGGAATGTTTGGTGATAGCTGTATAATTTGTGAAGACATTTCTCTAATAGAAGCTACTAGTGTCTTAAATTCCTTGTCCGTTTTATGTTTAGCCTCTGCAAATTTGGCAATCACCACTTTGATATATGGCTCAGATTGTACTTCTTGAACCAATTGAAAACGCTGCTTTCCCTGTATAATTACAGTTGTGTTCCCATCTGGCATTTGCAATACTTTGATAATTTGGGCAATGGTACCTACTTCATTTAGTTGTTCAAATGTTGGGTCTTCGATAGAAACATCGCGTTGAGAGACTACACCAATAATTCTATCTCCCTTGTAGGCTTCTTTAATTAGTCGGATAGATTTATCCCTCCCAACAGTTATAGGAATAACTACTCCTGGGAATAATACAGTATTTCTTAAAGGTAAAATGGCAAGTATTTCAGGTGTTTCCTCATTGTTCATTTCATCTTCGTCTTGTTGTGACATTAATGGAAAGAACTCGGTGTCTTCATTTATAATAGGTAATGCTTGACTAAAATCAAAAGGGTCTTGTTTACTCATTTGGGTTATATATAAAAAAACGACAATCTGACAGCATTGCTATTAAATTGGCTAAATTTTGTTTAGAACTTTATGTTTTCAACTCTTGTGCCAAACCTAAGCATAAACTTTTTAACTGTTAAAAAGTCAGTTGCATTTTTTTTGGGGAATCTATATTATTTCGTTTAATTTGCCGTTAATGTATTTGTTTGCAAGTGATATTAATATTGTACCTTTAATTATTGAAGTTAAATATTGTGTGATGAAATTTGATAAGAAGATATTTTTTTCGGTTTTGATATTGCTTTTTTCTGAAGTTGCTTTTGCTCAGGGTAATTATGAAAAAATGGGTACTCAGGCCTTTATGAGAAGTGATTATAAAGTTGCTATTGTGCAGTTAGAAAAAGCTGATGATTCCAATCCAGGTAATCTAAATGTGCTTAAAATGTTAGGTTATTCTTATTTTCAGTGCGCTGATTTTGGAAATGCCGTGGAGGCTTACAGTCGTTTAATCGAACTAAAAGCTAACGATTACGCCGCCTATTATTACAGGGGCAAAGCCCGATTAAATTTAGCTAACGACCCAAAGGAATCTGCAAATCAAATGCGAGAGAGTTTCTATGTGGCCTCAATTAAGGATTTTACCAAAGCAATAGATTTGAGTGGAGAAGAAGATGTCCAAATATTACAAAATAGAGGGATAGCATATAAGGACTATGGAATTTTTAAATCATATAAGATAAAGAAGACTGAAAAAATGGCTTGTATAGGGCTTTTTAATAATTCAATTGTTGATTTTCAAAAAGTATTAACCGTACAACCCTTACGTAAAGATATTATAGGTTTGATTGATTATGTAAAGGCACAAAGTGCTAGTTTAAAATAATTAATTAAAAACCCCTTTAATTTGATAAGAGGTTTGGGAGAATAGTGTTATTTTCTGTGTTTTTTTCAATTCATAAAACTTACCGGGATAATAGTTTAAGGTGTCTTTTGAGGTGTAAAGAAAATTTGTAGTAGTTACCATTATCCTGACGTAAATCACCGAATCACCCTGTTTTGCAACCATTAATTTTTTAACCGGAATTTT
Organism: Sphingobacteriaceae bacterium; assembly: GCA_947460275.1. GTDB lineage: Bacteria > Bacteroidota > Bacteroidia > Sphingobacteriales > Sphingobacteriaceae > Pedobacter. The sequence goes on from CANHHZ010000120.1 coordinate 4,365, forward strand.
ATCATTTGCGCTGGTGTAGGTAGTTACTTCGTTGGTTGTAGTTTTGTTAAATTCATTTTGCCAAGATCCCTTATTGATATCAGCATCAATAAACGATTTGAGCTCTTTTTTCCAATCTTTAATTTTCAATTTCTTTTTTTCACCAAGGTCATCTTTGGCAACCCATTTTACGATTGTTGGTTTTTGTTGATTTAATTTTGCTGCTTCTTTTTCAAAAAAAGATTTCACATCAAAATAGGGCGAAATGGCCAGTTTTTTTTCGTTGCTTTTTGAATTACAAGCAAAAATTGCCAAAATTCCAAGGAAAAAGAATTTTGATTTTTTCATTACACTAAGCAGTTTCCTGTCATTATAGGAGGAATAGGAATGTTCATGATTTTTAAAATTGTTGGCGCAATGTCGCCAAGTTTTCCATCGGAAATTTTTTTGTAATCCTTATCAATCAAAATGCATGGTACCAGGTTGGTTGTGTGTGCTGTATTTACCGATCCATCCTTGTTAATCATGAATTCAGAGTTGCCGTGGTCGGCCAAAATAATGAACGAGTAGCCATGAGCTAAGCCTGTTCTTACCACTTTTTCTGAGCAATCATCGGCAGTTTCTACGGCTTTTACTACTGCATCAAATACACCTGTATGTCCAACCATATCAGGATTAGCGAAGTTTAAACACACAAAGTCGGGCCATTCACTTTCTAATTCTTTTACAATTGCGTCAGTAATTCCTGCTGCGCTCATTTCGGGTTTCAAATCGTAAGTGGCCACCTTTGGCGAGGGCACTAAAATGCGTTTTTCGTTAGTAAATTCTTTTTCTCTACCTCCCGAAAAGAAGAAAGTTACGTGTGGATATTTTTCAGTTTCTGCAATTCGTATTTGGTTTTTGTGGTTAGCTTCTAATACTTCGCCTAAAGTTTCAGAAAGATCGTCTTTGGTAAACATGACATGCACATCGTTAAAACTTTCATCGTACGTGGTCATGGTGACATAATACAAAGGCAATTTTTTCATTCCAAAATCAGGAAAATCTGTTTGGGTTAAAGCAGATGTAATTTCTCTACCTCTATCTGTGCGGTAATTAAAACAAATTACTACGTCGTTGGGCTTTATATTAGCAGTTGGTTGTCCGTGATCATCAGAAATAACGATAGGTTTGGTAAATTCATCTGTTGTTCCTTCTGAGTAAGATTTTTTAATGGCTTCTTCGGCATTCGATGCGCTTTGACCTATTCCATTAACCATCACATCATAAGCAAGTTTTATCCTTTCCCAACGGTTATCTCTGTCCATTGCAAAATATCTACCAACCAAAGTGGCAATTTTACCCACAGAATTTTTTAGATGGATATTTAAGGAATTTATAAAATTTAAACCAGCATGAGGATCCGTATCTCTCCCATCTAAAAAAGCATGAATAAATACATTTTTTACTCCTTGCTCATTGGCTGCGTCACACAAAGCTTTCAAATGATTGATATGGGCGTGTACTCCACCATCAGAAACTAAACCTATAAAATGTACGGCTTTATGGTTTTGTATTGCATAATTACAAGCATCTACAAGTGCTTTATTACTTTGTAGGGTGCTGTCAGAAATGGCTTTGTTTATTCTTCCTAATTCTTGGTAAACAACTCTGCCAGCTCCTAAATTCATGTGTCCTACTTCAGAATTGCCCATTTGCCCAGCCGGCAATCCAACA
>CANHHZ010000121.1 GCA_947460275.1 Sphingobacteriaceae bacterium
AAATCTTTAAACTTTACATCTTTGCTTAACAAGCGATGGGTGCCAATTACAATATCCACTTTTCCTTGTGCTAGGCGCTCTAGGGTTTCTTTGATTTGCTTTGGCGTTTTAAAACGATTGATGTAGTCAACCGTACAAGGAAACTCTTTTAAACGGCTCGAAAACGTTTTGTAATGTTGTAATGCTAAAATGGTTGTGGGCACTAAAATGGCTGCCTGCTTACCGTTTGCTACTGCTTTAAAGGCTGCACGAACAGCGATTTCTGTTTTACCAAAACCCACGTCTCCACAAATTAACCTGTCCATTGGGTGTGGCGCTTCCATATCTTTTTTTACGTCGGCAGTTGCCTTAACCTGGTCTGGCGTGTCTTCGTAAATGAACGAAGCTTCCAATTCGGTTTCTAAATAGCCATCGGGTGCAAAAGCGGTACCCACTTGTGCTTTGCGCATGGCATAAAGCTTAATCAAATCGCGGGCAATATCTTTAACCTTTTTCTTGGTTGTTTTTTTAAGCTTATCCCACGCATCAGTGCCCAATTTGTTCATTTTGGGCTGTGTGCCATCTTTGCCGCTAAATTTGGCAATGCGATTTAAAGAATTGATGTTTACATAAAGCAAGTCGTTGTCGGCATAAACCAAACGTATCATTTCTTGTGTTTTGCCGTTTACTTCTACCTTTTCAAGCCCCGCATATTTGCCAATGCCGTGGTCTATGTGGGTTACATAATCGCCTGGTTTTAGTTCGCGTAAATCTTTTAAAGTTACTGCCTGACTACGTTGATACCCTCTTTTTAATTGGTATTTGTAAAAACGGTCAAAAATCTGATGGTCTGTATAAAAAGCCACTTTTTGTACGGCATCTATAAAGCCTTCACGCAAAGGGATATTTACCGGGGTAAATTTGGCGGTTTTGTCTATGTCGTCCAAAATGGCATACAAACGCTCGGTTTGTTTGGTAGAGTTGGTAAAGATAAAATTATGTATGTGCTCCTTTTCGTTTGCTTTTAGGTTTTTAATAAGAAGGTCGAAATCTTTGTTAAATGAAGGCTGCGGTTTGGTATCAAATGCAAAAACATTTTCTGTTTGGTAAAAAAATTGCTTCCCAAACTCTACCACCGAAAAATCTTGAAACAAATCGGCCAGCATTTTTTCGTCGGTAAAAGAAAACTTTGGGTCTATCCAATTAGGGTTTTGCTCTTTTTCATTTTGTGGCAAGGCATTCCAAAGTTCAACAGCTTTTTTGTGGCCAGCTTTTACAATATCGAGGGCAAAAGCAACATCCTTAAACCAGAGCTGGGTGTCTTTTTCTATAAAGTCGAGGAGATTAATGTTGCTTTCTGTTAAAAATTTAGCCTGTACGTTGGGCACAATGGTTAGGCTTTTTACGTCATTTACAGAAAGCTGACTTTCTATTTCAAAAGTGCGGATGCTTTCTACCGTATCGCCAAAAAACTCAATTCGGTAGGGCAAATCGTGCGAGAAAGAAAAAATATCTACTATGCCCCCGCGTATAGAAAACTGACCAGGTTCGTACACAAAATCTGTCCGGTCAAAATCGTAATCTGTCAAAAACTCGTTGATAAAATCGATTCCCAAGCTAGCTCCTAAGCTGATTTCCAAAGTGTTTTTCTCTAAAACCGAACGGTCAATTACCTTTTCGGCTAAAGCTTCGGGGTAAGTAACCACAATTTTTCCGTAAGAGGTTCGAATATCTATCGGGAGATGGTTTAGCTCATTTAAAATTTCGGCCCTTGCCAAAACATTGGCTGGATCTACTTGAGTAAACTCAAAAGCTTTGCGAAATGATGAAGGGAAAAGTAAAACCTCTTTGCCTAAAATCCCTTCTAAATCCGACAGGAAATAAGCCGCTTCTTCGCGGTTTGGCAACACAAAAAGTTGAGGTTTGTGCAGTAAAAAGTACGTTGAAACAGCAAGAACGGCATCGGCCGAGCCCACCAACCCCTTTAATTGGGTTTTATTTCCCTTTCCTTTGTTTAGCGATTGGGCCACGGCAACCACACGCTCGTCTGTTTTATACCGGTTAATTAATTCGCGAATATTCACTGCGCAAAGGTAATGTTTTGAAGGAGTAAAAATTGGGCAAACGTATTTCTTGTTTATAATTCCACCTTTCGTCGAAAAATTTTTACCTTTCGTCTAAAGTAAGTGGGCTTAATGTAACAAAAACCCCAAGCCACCTTCTAATTCAAACACAACAATGAAGCAGTTAAAGCAATTTCCGTTAGAGTTATTTTTTTGGAGCTTGGCTTTAGTGCTGTTGGCAACCTCAACCCTTTGGGCGCATCATTTTACCCTTTGTCCTTTGGCAAATTGGGGTTTTGACTGGTGCCCTGGATGCGGAATAGGAAGGGCGATAACAGCATTGTTTCATGGCGATTTAGCCACAAGTTTTAAGCAGCATTGGTTTGGCGTACCTGCGTTGGTTTTAATTTTACGTCGCATTTATCAATTGAGCCAACAACTATTTTATCATATTTTAAATTACAAGGAAATTTAACATGTTCGATTCAAAATTTATGTCATTGCCAGGGATTAGCCCTCAAGAATATAGCTATTTGCAAACGGCTACTAATGGCTTAACCGAGCAACAGCTGCAAACTTTTTTAATGGTGTACAGCGGCAAACGCAAAAACCCAAGCGATATGCTATTGTTTTGCGCCATAGGGCTGTTTATCGTGCCCGGTTTACAGCGGTTTATTGTTGGCCAAATAGGAATGGGATTGTTGTATTTATTTACAGCGGGCTTATGTTTTATTGGCTCTATTATAGACCTTATCAACCACAAGCAACTGGCTTTTGAGCATAATCAAAAAATGGTTTTTGAAAGTCTACAAATCATTAGAATGGGAAGTTTTTAATTTTCTGAAGCCACAACACAGAAAAATTATCCTTACAGGCGCAAAAACTTATAAGGATTTGTTATTTTTATACCATGAAGTTAGCCGAAATTACCAATTATCTCGAAAGCATTGCGCCGCTACACTATCAAGAGGACTACGACAATGCTGGTTTAATTGTGGGCCATCCAAACGACGAGATCAGTTCTGCTTTGGTAGCCTTAGATTGTACAGAGCAAATTGTAGACGAAGCCATCGCCAAGCATTGCAACCTAATTATCACCCATCATCCTATTGTTTTTAAAGGATTAAAAAAGTTTAACGGAAGCAACTACGTAGAGCGTGTTGTGCTTAAAGCCATTAAAAACAACATTGCGCTATATGCTATACATACCAATTTAGATCATGTGGCCAACGGTGTAAATGCGCAAATTTGTAATAAATTAGGTTTACAAGACACAAAAATTTTATCGCCTAAGGCAGGATTATTAAAAAAACTGATCACTTTTTGCCCTACCGCACACGCAGACGCCGTTAGAGACGGATTGTTTGCTGCTGGCGCAGGCAACATTAGCAATTATAGCGAATGCAGCTTTAATACAGTTGGAACCGGTACATTTAAAGGAGGAGATGGCGCCAACCCTTATGTGGGCGAAATTGGACAGCGGCATGAGGAGGCTGAAGTTAAAATTGAAACTATTTTTAAAAGCTACGACGAACGAAAAATATTGTTGGCTTTATTTGAAAACCATCCCTATGAGGAAGTGGCTTACGATATTTATCCGCTTACCAATACATTTGATAACGTTGGCGCAGGTATGGTTGGCACTTTGCCACAAGAAATGCAAAGCGTTGATTTTTTGGGCTTAGTAAAAGATAAAATGCACGCCAAGGTAATTAGACATACCGCCCAGGTGCTGCAACCAATAAAAAAAGTGGCTGTTTGTGGTGGTGCCGGCAGCTTTTTGCTAAAACAGGCAATTGCAGCAGGTGCCGATGCTTTTATCACTTCCGATTTTAAATACCATGAGTTTTTTGATGCCGAAAACAAACTGATGATTTGCGATATTGGACATTATGAATCGGAGCAATTCACATCTAATTTGTTGATAGAGAATATTCAAGAAAAATTTCCTAACTTTGCAATCCGTTTAACGGAGCATAATACAAACCCCATAAATTATTTCATTTAATGGAACAAACAGTAGAGCAAAAGCTAAAAGCTTTATACGAATTACAAAACATACACACAAAAGTTGATAAAATTCGTCAAATAAGAGGCGAATTGCCAATGGAAGTGGCAGATTTAGAGGATGAAGTAGCAGGATTAGAAACCCGTATTCAAAAAATAAAAGCTGAATTAGACGACACTGAAGATGCTATTGTTAATCGTAAAAATATGATCAAAGACGCACAAGCTTTGATTAAAAAATACGAAACACAATTAAAAGACGTAAAAAATAACCGTGAATACGATGCCTTAACCAAGGAAGTAGAAATACAAAACTTGGAAATTCAGGTTTGCGAGAAAAAAATTAGGGAATTTGGTTTCGATATTACCGCCAAAACCGAGGGTTACGAACAAGCATTGGCAAATATCGAATCTAGAAAAGGCGATTTAGAGCAAAAAAAATCTGAATTAGATACAATTACTGCTGAAACAGAAAAAGAAGAGCAAGCACTGGTTAAAAAAGCAGACAAAGCGCAAGCCACCATCGAGGAGCGATTGTTAACTGCTTATAACAGATTAAGGGGTAGCGCTGTTAATGGGTTGGCTGTAGTTACTATCAATAGAGATTCTTGCTCTGGATGTTTTAACCAAATACCTCCACAACGCCAGTTAGATGTGCGTCAGCGCAAAAAGATAATTGTTTGCGAACATTGTGGCAGAATTTTAGTTGATGAAGCGTTAACTCAAGAATTAGTGGTGGCCTAACCAAAAGCCACATAAAAATAGTAAAGCCAGATGAAAGTCTGGCTTTTTTATGTCAAAAAATTTTTAGGAAAAATTCAAATTTAGGGTAAGCAAAAAAAAGCGTTTCGAATTCGAAACGCTTTTTTAAGTTAAAACAAATCTACGATTATGCTTCTTCTTTTGGTTCTTCTGTAGTTGCTTCTTCAGCAGGAGTCTCTTCAACAACTTCTTCAGTTGCAGGCGCTTCTTCAGCCACAACTTCTTCAGCCACTACCTCATTTGTCGCTTCAGCCGCAGGAGCTTCTTCAGCAACCACTACTTCTTCAACAGTTTCTTCAACTTCTTCTACAGGAGCATTTTTCAATGCAATTGCAGTAGCACGGTCAGCATTTTTCTTAGCTTCGGCAGCTAAAGCTGCTTTTTTCACTTCGTTTTTGCTTGCGTTTAAGCTTTCTTTTTTGTTTTCAATTTGGCCGCCTTTAGCTTCTAACCATTGTGCAAATTTAGCATCTGCTTGTTCAACGGTTAGTGCGCCTTTTTTAACGCCTCCTTGTAAGTGTTTTTTGTACAAAACACCTTTGTGTGAAAGAATAGCACGAGCAGTGTCAGTTGGCTGTGCGCCACTGTTTACCCATTCTAAAGTTCTTTCAAAATTAATTTCGATGGTTGCTGGATTGGTGTTTGGGTTATAAGAACCTAAACGCTCAATAAATTTACCATCTCTTGGTGAGCGAGAATCTGCTACTACCACATGGAAAAAAGGTTTCCCTTTTTTACCAAATCTTTGCAATCTGATTTTAGTTGCCATTTTTTTTTGATTTATGTATTCAACATATTCCCGGAGCTTCGTGCTTGCGGGGATGCAAAAGTAAGTAAAATCCTAATCATAAGCAAACTACAAAATTTTAAATAGGCATGGGCATTACTTATTTTTTATTTGTGATATTTGAGCAATATGAAAATAGCCATTGACATGGACGAGGTTTTAGCAGACCCTCTCCATAAATTTATACAACTTTACCACCGAGATTTTGGCATTCCGCTTGATTTAAGAATTGAGGCGGGTAACGAAATTTATCACCATGTGCCCGAACATATTAACCACAAATGGTGCGATTATATCAACGAAAAAGGGTTTTTTAGAGATTTGCCTGTAATCGAAGGAAGCGTTGAAGCCGTAAAAAAATTGCAAGAAAAACATGAAGTTTATGTTGTGTCGGCAGCCATGGAGTTTCGAAATTCGTTAGAAGACAAGTTGGATTGGTTGGCCGATCATTTTCCT
>CANHHZ010000122.1 GCA_947460275.1 Sphingobacteriaceae bacterium
GTGCAAACAGTGTATAAGTTGCTTGGTGTTCAGCTTAAAAGAGATGCTTCGCAACAAGCAGAACAAGGCCAATTGGTAGATTTTTTAACTTCGGCTCGTTTAGGCGATTTGGCTTTTTTTGACAATGCAGAGGGAAAAATTACCCATGTTGGCCTAATGCTGGGCAACGATAAAATTATACATGCCGCCGGAAAGGTAAGAATAGATCCTATTGACGATCAAGGAATTTTTAATCAAGATTTAGGGCGTTACACACATAAACTGAGGATTATTAAACGGTTTATTTAGGGTTATGGGTTGCGGGTTGCGAGTTATGAGTTGTAGGTTATAAGTTGTGTGTTAAAAGTCCCCTTTAGGGGTAGGGGTAGTTGAAACCAATGCTTGGGTTTACGGTTTCGCCAACTTGTGTATGCAGTTGTAAGTATCTTCTTTAAGGCAAATTGAGAAAGGCACACGCGGGACGCGTGCGCCAGCGGGCGGTAGGACTTACCATTTGTCTTCCGTGCTTTTTCCTTGAATGAAGTTTGTTAGAGATAATAGATTTCCATTAAAATATTCCTCAATATTATTTTTAGCATCTTCTTTTTTAAGTTCTCCATTTTTGTTGTAGATGAAAAAGGATAATCCACTGCCAGTAAAGGAAAGATTATATTTGGCATCATTGTACATTTCAAGTTCAATAATTTCATATTTTACTTTGCCATCTTTAAAGTTTAATTCAATTGTAAATTTTGCATTGAAGGGTATTTTATCCCAACCATTTTTCACTGATATAAATTTCGGTGCATATGTCACAAATTTTAAATATTCCCCTTCAGTTTTTCCTTTAATGACATCCTCAGCGCTTTTGTAATTTTTGTTAATATATTTAACCGTTTCATCATATAATTGTTTTGCAGTTTTTCCCTCTACAGGAATTACAACAAAAGATTTTTCAGAATTTTCAGAATCCTTTAAACCATTTGGAGTTACTTTTAGCTTTTGCGCAAATGTTAATGAACTAAATAAAATTAAAGCCAGCAATAAAATTTTTTTCATGATTTTTGTTTTTAAATGTTTATATTGATTAGTGAATTTCCGTGTCGTTTAGCGAGTCTTACCGCTAACTCTATAATATACGCAATCGCACAATAAAGAGTATGAAGGTAATGAAAAAGTGCTATAAAATCTTTAAAAACAGCAAAAAATAAAAACATTGCACAATACTTATTTTAAGTATTAGCTAAGCTTTGCGAATAAAAATATACAAAATACGCAGTGCAGGTTGATGAAAACTACTCATTAAGCTCCCAAACCATTACTTTTCTATCGTCACCTGTAGAAATTAAATACTTGCCATCGTTGCTCCAAATGATTTTGTTGATAGAGTGGCTGTGGCCGATATCGAGTTTTTCTAAACTTAAAATTTTGTAGAGTTTAAAGTTTGTGGCATCCCAAATTTTTATGCTTTTATCCTGACTACAAGTGGCAAAATAGGGCAGGCTTGGATGAAAACAAATGCCATAAACGGCAAACAAATGTGCTGGGATAGTTTGTTGCAGTTGGTAATTTGGTAAATCCCACACTTTTAATTGTGCATCTCGGCTACCCGAAATAAGATATTTGCCGCTTGGGTGATAAGCCAAAGCGGTAATGGCTAAAGAATGCCCATCTAGTGTTTGCTTTAAGCTGTAATCTGTTAAATTATAAATGCGAATGAGGTTATCTTTACAACCAAAGGCGATTTCAGTTTCATCGGGCGAAATGGCCATGCAACGCACCGTATCATCAGCTACTTGAAATTTGTAAATGGCCGAAAAATCTTTTAGTGAGCAAACCGCTGCCCAACCGTCTTCGCTGGTGGTTATTAATTCGTTTTTACTTTTAACAACTTGAATATCGAAAATTGGTTTTTCGTGTGCTTGTACCGAGGCTACTATTTCTTGTTTGATAAAATCGTAAACGCTAAATAATCCACTGCGCTCAGCTATAAAAAGTTGGTTATTGTAGTTGCATAACGCATAAACAGAACTTTGCACTGGTGTTTTTACCATTACAAAAGCCATTTTTTTGAGCGACCACTCAACCACACCTTTGTCGTTCCCTGCACTAAAGAAAATGCCTGCTTTATCACTATTGGCTAAAGCATAAACTGGGTTTTGATGACCAGAAAAAGTGTGGAGGTGTTTAAGCATAATTGGGTTGCGGGTTATGGGTTATGGGTTACGAGTGGGCTATGTTTCTAAAATTTTCAACTTCAATTTTGAGTTAGTATAAAGTCCCCTTTAGAGGGTTGTGGGTTGCGGGTTATGGGTTACGAGGGGCTATGTGTCTAAAATTTTCAACTTCAATTTTGAGTTAGTATAAAGTCCCCTTTAGGGGTTTTGGGATTAGGCTGAGTGTTTTAACAGTTTCATATTAGCTTTTTGGGCAACTATGAATTGGTATATTACCGAAAAGTCAAGTATAGGTCTCATTAATATTAGGAAACTCATCGAACCTAAAACTATGCTTTTGTTTGAAAAAATTTCTAATAAAATCATAAATGTTATAATTGTTGAAACAATGCTCGTAAATATACTTAGGTATCCCAGATAAAGATGCCATTTATCAAACCTTAAATTGTTTTTAATTAAATGAAATAGGGTAAGCCAGTTAAATAGAATTTGAGGTGCAATGAAACATAAGTCGATATAACTCTTGTTGCTCTTCAAAATTACAAAGAAAATTATTGCAAAAACTAAGTTAAAATAGGAGAGATATTTAAGCATAATTGAGTTGCGTGTTATGGGTTGCGGGTTACGGGTTACGAGGGGCTATGTGTCTAAAATTTTCAAATTCAATTTTGAGTTAGTATAAAGTCCCCTTCAGGGGTTAAGGTTAGGGGTGACGTTTCTCTAAATTTTTAGCAATATCTTGTATAGACAAGCCTTTTTCTTTGAGCAAAAATAGCAAATGGAAAACTAAATCCGATGCTTCGCCAATAAACTCTTCTTCGGTTTCGGCCAATGCTGCAATTACGGTTTCTACACCTTCTTCGCCAACTTTTTGCGCAATTTTATTTAAGCCTTTGCTTCGCATTTTGTTGATGTAAGAGCCTTCAACAGGGTTTTCGTACCTATCGGTGATAATTTTTTCGAGCTCGAACAAAAAGTTTTGGTTAAAATTGGTGTTAAAGCAACTTCTGCTGCCGGTGTGGCAAGTTGGTCCTGCCGGAGTAGCCTTTATTAAAATCGTATCGTTATCACAATCTAAGTGGATTGATTTTACAAAAAGAAAATTTCCACTTGCTTCGCCTTTGGTCCATAAACGGTTTTTAGAGCGAGAAAAGAACGTTACTTTGCCTTCTGCTTTGGTTTTATCAAAAGCTTCGGCATTCATATAACCCAGCATCAGCACTTCTAAAGTTTGCTCGTCTTGTACAATCACCGGAACAAGGCCGTTGCTTTTATCAAAATCTATTTGGCTAATATCCATATCTTTTTCTATCATTTTGTGTGTTTTTTTGTACAAAAGTCCCCTTTAGGGGATTTAGGCTTTTAACCCTGCTTATCCTTTATGCTTTTCCAGCCCGAGGGGCAAGTCCCCTTTAGGGGATTTAGGGGTTTCTAACCGGAATGTTATTTCTTTTCAGTTCTTGTTTTAAATTGGGTATCAAAATCTCTCCATAATGAAAAACAGAGGCAGCTAAAGCAGCATCAACACCAGTTTTTTGAAAAACTTCGGTAAAGTGTTCCATTTTTCCAGCTCCGCCAGAGGCGATGATAGGAATGTTTATCATTTGGTTTATTTTAGCCAGCAAATTACAGTCGAACCCTTGTTTGGTGCCGTCGTGATCCATAGAGGTTAATAATATTTCTCCCGCACCTAAATCTTCAGCTCTTTTTATCCAGCTTTCTGTTTCTAATTCGGTAATTAAACGGCCGCCATTTAAATGAACAATGTTTTTGCCGTTGATATGTTTAGTGTCCACAGCTAAAACTACAAACTGAACACCAAAATTTTTGGCTAAATCCTCAATCAACTGTGGGTTTTTTACGGCTGCAGAGTTGATGCTAATTTTATCGGCTCCCGCATTTAATAATGCTTCGGCATCGGCAATTTCGCTAATACCACCACCAATGGTAAAAGGAATGTTTAATTGCCTGGCTACCGATTTCACCATTTCAATCATCGTTTTACGACGCTCGTGTGTGGCGGTGATGTCTAAAAAAACCAGTTCATCTGCGCCTTGTGCTGCATATTGAGCAGCCAATGCTACTGGGTCGCCAGCGTCTCGCAAATCAACAAAGTTGATGCCTTTTACGGTACGCCCGTCTTTAACATCAAGACAAGGGATTATTCTTTTACTAAGCATAGTTTTGCATTTGTCATGCTGAGTTGACGAAGCATCTCATTTGGAGATTCTTCCTTCGTCAGAATGACAAAAATTTTTAGGGGTTAAATTGAACTCAACATTTTCAAATTCCATTCTTTGATTTCTTCGATAGAGATTTTGTTCTCGTAAATGGCTTTGCCAACCACAACGCTTCTCACATCGAGTTTTGCCAATTCTCTAATATCGTCCATAGCGCTCACTCCGCCAGAGGCGATGAGTTTAATGAAAGGAGAGTGCTCTAATAGTTTTTTGTACAAATCTACCGCGGCGCCGCCCAATTTACCATCTTTATTAATGTCGGTACATAAAAAGCGGAAAAAGCCCAATTGTAAGCATCTATCAATGTAGTCCATCAATTTGATGGGCGAACTTTCCATCCATCCCGAGTATTTGATTACTTCATCCAACACATCAATAGCGATTACAATTCTGTTGGCATAACCGTCTTTTTTAGCGAAAGCCTTGCTCAATTCGGGTAAAAAATCTGGGTTGCTTATGGCTTGTGTACCTACAATAACCCGGTGTATACCCGAATCTAAAAGATTAGTAACTTGTTCAATGGTTCTGATACCGCCTCCATATTGAACCCGCATTTCGGTTTTTTTAATTACGTTGAATAGGGTTTGTTGATTGCTAAAATCGCCTTTGGCTCCATTTAAGTCGATAATATGTATAAAATCGGTGCCATTTGAACGGTAGCGTTCAATCATTTCTTCGATAGAAACATTGTATTCTGTTTTTTGATTGTAATCGCCTTCGCGTAAACGAACAACTTTACCATCTAAAATATCAATTGCTGGAATAATGTACATTTTTTATGAACTTAAATTTGAAAAATTTTTTAATAAACGTTCGCCCGCTTCACCCGATTTTTCGGGATGGAACTGAACACCGTAAAAGTTGTCTTTTTGTATTGCTGCCGAAAATTTGTTACCATAATTAACGGATGCTATATCAAAAATAGGGTTGTATTCGATAAAGTAAGAATGCACAAAGTAAAATTGCGTTCCTTCAGCAACGTTTTCAAACAATAAATGGTTTTTAAAATCAACGGTATTCCATCCCATGTGGGGGATTTTTATACCTAAATTTTTATCGAACAATTTTGTTTGTAACGGAATAATATTCAATAAGTTAACGTTTCCTTCTTCAGAATGTTGCGTAAGCAGTTGCATGCCCACACAAATACCTAAAACGGGTTTCTTAAGGGCTTTTATGGCGTTTACCAATCCGGTTTGTGCTAGCTTTTTCATTGCTGCGCTTGCATGGCCTACACCAGGGATGATAATGTGGCTGTATTTTTCCAAATCGGCTTCGGTGTTTACCATGCCAAAGGCGATATTTTGCCTTTCTAAAGCCGCGGTAAGTGAAAATATGTTACCTGCGCCATAGTTTACTACGCCTACCCCCAAAACACCTAAAGTGGACTTTTTATCATTATCTTTCATATTAATTCATAAATCCTACCCCTAAATCCCCTGAAGGGGACTTTCAACCCATAACTCATAACCCACAACTCACAACAGCCCTTTAGTGCTTGGTAAAACCAATTTTTCTGCATCTCTTTTTACGGCTACTTTTATGGCTTTGGCAAAAGCTTTAAAAATGGCTTCTATTTTATGGTGTTCATTTTCCCCTTCAGCTTTAATGTTTAGGTTGCATTTGGCGGCATCGCTAAACGATTTAAA
>CANHHZ010000123.1 GCA_947460275.1 Sphingobacteriaceae bacterium
AAAACCGATGAGGTGGTAAAACAAACTCAAAAATATTTAGATGGCGGTGTTTCTTTTAACTATTATATGGTACACGGGGGCACAAATTTTGGGTTTACCTCTGGTGCCAATTACGACAATAAACACGACATACAGCCCGATTTAACTAGTTACGATTACGATGCGCCAATAAGTGAGGCAGGTTGGGCAACAGAAAAGTACATCGCTTTGCGTAACTTGCTTAAAAAGCCAGAAACCCCAGCTGTACCTGCGCAAATTTCAGTTATTTCTATTGCAAATATCAACTTGACCAAGGCGATAGATTTAGAAGATATTAAAAATAAAATCCAAGCTGTAACCGCCGATAAACCGCTAACTTTTGAAGAGTTGAATCAAGGACACGGTTATGTGTGGTACAGTAAAAAATTTAATCAGCCTATAAGCGGCAAATTGGAATTGAATGGATTAAGAGATTACGCCATAGTGTATGTAAATGGAATAAAAGTGGCTGAGTTGAATAGCTATTATAAAAAATACGATTGCGAAATTGATATCCCATTTAATGCTACCTTAGATATTGTAGTAGAAAATATGGGGCGAATTAATTATGGGGCAAAAATTATAAATAGCACCAAGGGTATTATTTCGCCTGTAATTATAAACGGACAAACAATTACAGGAAATTGGGACATGTATAAATTGCCTATGGATGCCATGCCTGTTTTGTCGACTTTTAAAAATACCGCTACTGCTGGAAGACCTGCTATTTATCAAGGATATTTTGATTTAAGCAAAACAGGAGATACTTTCTTAGATATGGAAAAATGGGGTAAGGGAATTGTATTTGTCAATGGTATAAACCTGGGCAGATATTGGGGTGTTGGCCCTCAACAAACTTTGTACTTGCCAGGATGTTGGTTAAAAGTAGGTAAAAACGAAATCGTAATTTTTGAGCAGCAAAACGAGGTGATGCATCAATCTATTAATGCAGTAGCAACTCCAGTTTTAGAAAAAATAATTCCAGAAAAGGGATTGCCTAAATAAAATTCTTTACAAACTAAAAAAGACAATGAATTTTCATTGTCTTTTTTAGTTTATTATTTAATCAAGTGTTTGATTTGTATCAACTCATGGTCTTCTAAAAAGCGCCATTTTCCTCTTGGCAAGTCTTTCTTGGTTAGGTTTCCATAAACCACGCGATCAAGTTTAACCACATCATAACCCAAATGCTCAAAAATTCTGCGTACAATCCGATTTTTTCCACTATGAATTTGAATTCCAACTTCGCGTTTGCTTGCGCCAGCAACATATGAAATGTTATCCGGTTTTATCAACCCGTCTTCGAGCTCTAACCCAAATTGTATTTTATTAAAATCGCCTTGACTCAAATTTTTGCTTAGCTCCACGTGGTAAATTTTCGTAATGCCATTTTTAGGATGTGATAATTTATCTGCCAATTCCCCATCATTGGTCATTAATAATAAACCTGTGGTGTTTCTATCTAATCGACCTACTGGATAAATACGTTCTTTACTTGCTTTTTCAACCAAATGCATCACCGTACGGCGTTCCTGCGGGTCTTCTGTTGTCGTAATATAATCCTTAGGTTTATTTAATAAAACATATATTTTCTTTTCGCGTTTTAGCAGTTCTCCATTGTATCTTACCTCGTCTTTGTACGGGTCTACTTTGTGCCCAAGTTCTAAAACCGGAACCCCATTTACAGAAATAATGCCTGCCTCAATCAGTTCGTCGGCTTTTCTTCGCGAGCATACCCCAGCGTTTGCAATGTAACGGTTTAAGCGAATTAATCCGTCGTCTTTAGGTTCTGCTATTTTTCTGCCTCTAGTGGCTGGTGCTATGCGCTCTCCGCGATCTTGTTTAAAATCTTTGTATTCTTTTTTTCTGAAAGGTCGGCTGTCTGTACTTCTAGAAGTAGAAGTTTTTTTATCGTCAAATCTTGCGTTGCCACCTTCGCCACTATATTTATTTTCTTTTTTGATATAACTACGTTTCTCGCCTTCGGCCGAATCTTTAGAGCTTCCTTCTTTGTAAGCTTTTGGTTTGTAGCTAGAATTTCCACTTTCTTTCTTCTCCCAAGGTTTAAAACCACCCTTTTGAGCGCCTTCTGGACGTGGTTTAAAGTCTTTACCTGGTGAAGGTTTTGAGTCGTTGTCTTTTGAGCTGCGAGGTTTAAAGTCTTTATAAGTTTTCTCGCCAGTTGCAAAGTTAGATTTGCGCTTTACTTCTTTTTCTTCTTTATCGCCAAATCGGTTTTTTGGTTTATCTTCAGTTGTAGTTTTTGGTCTTCTGCTGGTGCTAGTTTTGCCCGTTTTGGACTTGTCATCGCGACTGTTCCTATTCTTATTTTTTATCATGATACGCTTTTACTCGCATAAATATGCGGCTACAAAAGTAATAAAAATGTACCAATCTATCGTGTAAATTTTAGTCTAAAATATGCACTTTGAAATGCGTCTTTAAGCGGCTTTAAACCTTGATTCTGACAAATATATTCATAACTATTTGAAGATTAGATAAATATAGTTTACATTTGCAAATCAAATATAATTTTTCTATAAAAAAAAGGAGGAAGATGATAAAGAAACACCTCGTTCCATGTACGGTAATTTTAGCATTACTGGTTATGGCAAATGTGTTTACTTATACACTGCCAAAATTAAAAATTAGTCTAAAAAAAGACGGTCTCACCACCATCATTCTACCAACCGAAGAGTTAGCTTTTAACATAGCTCAATTAGAATTTGCTGACGAAAATTTACCTTTGTACGATAAAAAGGTAAACAGCAAAATGAAGAAAATATTGGCTTCTTTTTCTTACAAAAACCTGCAAACCAATCGTTTACATCGTAAAGCTGCCTCATGGTTTCCTGTTATAGAGCCCATCCTAGCCTCATATGGTATTCCAAACGATTTTAAATACATGCCATTGGTAGAGTCGGGTTTGCAAAGCGGAACATCAATTAAAGGAGCAGCAGGATATTGGCAGTTTATGCCAGCAACAGCTCGCAGATTTGGTTTAAAGGTAAATGGTGTTGTAGATGAGCGTAACAACCTTAAAAAGTCTACCATCGCAGCTTGTAAGTATATTAAAAAATTGCACAGTGTTTTTAAAAGTTGGACTTTGGTAGCTGCGGCTTATAATGTGGGCGATGTGCACATGAAAAAGCAAATCAATAAACAAAAGCAGGCCAACTACTTTAAAATGAAATTAAATAGGGAAACTGGTGGTTATGTATACAAATTGATTTCGATGAAAGAAATTTTGGAAAATCCTGCTCGTAATGGATATAAAAATCAAAGTGCATTTATAGCTTATCAAGAAACGAATTCCAAATTGGCGATTGTCGAATAAAAATTTATCAGCCAATATCAATCAAAACCACCTTTACTGAGGTGGTTTTTCGTTTTATAGTTATTTCAAAAATTAGGCGCAATAAATAAGATAGCGCACAATATTTGCTAATTTTGCCGATATGTTAATGCAAAAGTTACGTGTTGTTGCCATTCAAAAGCAAGCCAATGAGGTGCTTAAGGTAGATTTAGAGACTTTAAACGGCGAGCGCTTTGCGTATTTGGCAGGGCAGTTTTTAACTTTATCTTTTGAGGTAAATGGTAAAGAATTGAGGCGATCTTATTCTTTTTGCAGTTCACCAGAACTAAACGAACCCATTTCTATTGCTGTAAAATTGATAGAAAATGGAGAAATTTCTAGGTTTATTCATCATCAGTTGGATACTGGCGATGTTTTAACTGCAACACAAGCCAATGGACAATTTGTATATCAACCTCAAATAGATATTAAACGAACTGTTTTTTTATTCGGAGCAGGCGTAGGCATTACCCCGCTTTTTTCTATTTTAAAAACTGCATTATTAACAGAAACAGATTCTAAAGTCGTTCTCATTTACAGTAATCGCACTGCCGAAGACACCTTGTTTTTAAAAGATATAGAAAGCTGGCAAGCTAAATTTCCAACGCGATTAAAGGTTATCTATTTATTTAGTAACTCGAAAAATTTAATGCGAGCTAGGCTAAACGGGTTTTTAATTAACCAGTTGGTTGCCGAAAATATAGATTTTGATAAAAACAACGCTTTGTTTTATACCTGTGGCCCGGTTGATTATATGGATGTTTGTAGAATTACCTTGTTAGGGGCTGGTTTTAAGCCAACCCAGGTAAAACGTGAAACTTTTGTGCTGCCCGAAGATGAAGTGGACGAAGACGATACCACCGAAAAAGTAAAAGACACCAACACTTACAGCGTTAATTTGCACTTTAAGGGCCAGGTACACCACTTGCTCATTCCTTACCCTAAACGCATTTTAGATGTAGCTTTGGCCAATAATATTGATTTGCCTTATAGTTGTAGCGGTGGCGTATGCGCTACTTGTGTAGCCAATTGCATTAGTGGTGGTATACGCATGGATTACAACGAGGTATTAACCGATGGCGAGGTGCAACGAGGAAGGGTCTTGGTTTGTACGGCACATCCAACGCAAAATGACACAACTATTGTTTGGGAGTGATCATCACAAAATTTAAATAAAACCTAATTTGAGTAAATGTTTTTTTATTTCATCTATTTATCGTAATATTGCAATATACAAATAATAAAAATGGGCGCAACCAAAACAGAACACTTTACAGCAGAACAAAACGAGATGGCCAACTTAATGAAAGCCTTGGCGCATCCCGCTCGTATTGCCATAATCGATTATCTTCTAAAGGTTAATGCTTGCATTTGTGGCGATATTGTAAACGAACTGCCCCTAGCACAGCCCACCGTTTCGCAGCATTTGAAAGAATTAAAAAATGCAGGTTTAATAAAAGGAAGCATAGAAGGAACTGCCATTTGTTATTGCATAGATGAAACTACTTTCCTCAAATTTCAAAATTACCTTACCCATATTTTTGGGATAATAAACACGAATAAAAACAACTGTTGTTAAATAAATCACTATCAAAATGAAATTATCAGAAGTAAAAGAAATTTTGGCTACGGCCCAAGCAGTAAACTTTAAATTGGAAGATGGCACAAGCGTACCCGAACATTTTCACGTAACAGAAGTTGGAATGGTAACCAAGCATTTTATTGATTGTGGCGGAACAGTGAGGATAGAGAAAAAAGTAAATTTTCAACTTTGGGACGCCAATGATTTTGAGCACAGGTTAAAACCCGAAAAATTGTTAAACATCATTTCACTTTCTGAAAAAGTTTTGGGCTTGGAAGATTTGGAAATTGAAGTAGAATATCAAAGTAGTTCGGTTGGCAAATACGGGTTAGATTTTGATGGAAAAGACTTTATATTAACCAATACACAAACCGCTTGCTTAGCACAAGATGCTTGTGGCATACCAGCCGAAAAACAAAAAATTAAAATGGTGCAGTTGCCAACGGCAAATCAAAACAGTTGTACACCAGGAGGGGGCTGTTGTTAATATGAAAGAAAAAATTTTTCAGTATAAAAAACCCATTATTATTACAACTAGTGTTGTTGTATTGCAGTTTGTTTTTGGGTGGGATGCTAAATTTTTCATCATCAATATGATTTGGTTATTGGTTTAAATTTTTAAAATGAAAAAAGTACTCGTCCTTTGTACAGGCAACAGTTGTCGCAGTCAAATTGCCGAAGGTTATCTAAAATCTTTTGCCAAGGGCAAAGCCGAAATTTACAGTGCAGGCATAGAAACCCACGGAGTAAACCCCAAAGCAATGTTAACAATGGCGGCCGATGGAATTGATATTTCTAACCATACCTCAAACAATGTTGATGAATATGCTAACATCGATTTTGATTTTGTGATTACCGTTTGCGATAATGCCCAAGAAAATTGCCCTTATTTTCCTACACAAGCTAAAAAGTTTCATTACAATTTTCCAGATCCTGCAAAAGCAACTGGAACAGCCGAAGAAATTATGCAAGAGTTTAACCGCGTCAGAGA
>CANHHZ010000124.1 GCA_947460275.1 Sphingobacteriaceae bacterium
CACCTTACTTTACTATTGCTATAGTCCGATAGCAAATGCAGAACAATTTGCTGCTGATCATTTAAATTTTTGTAAATCTTTAGGCCTAGTAGGGCGCATTATTGTGGCCGACGAAGGTTTGAACGGTACTGTCTCGGGCACCGAAGAAGGCTGTAAAGCATATATGGAGCATATACATGCGGACGAGCGCTTTGCAAAAACAGAGTTTAAAGTTGACGAAGTAGAAGAACCTTCGTTTATTAAAATGCATTGCCGCTATAAAACAGAAATTGTACATTCTGGACTTTGCGATAAAACCATCATCGACCCTAATAAAAAAACTGGCAAACATTTGGAACCGAAGGAATTTGCTGAAATGATTGACCGAGATGACGTAGTTATTGTAGATGTACGGTCAAACTACGAACATAACCTAGGTAAATTTAAAAACGCTATTACTTTTGATATCGATAATTTTCGCGATTTTCCAGACCAAATCAATTCTTTGGCACAGTATAAAGACAAAAAAATAATGACTTATTGTACCGGTGGCATCAAATGCGAAAAAGCAAGTGCATTGTTACTGCACCACGGTTTTAGCGATGTTTATCAATTGCATGGAGGTATTATTAAATACGGCAAAGAAGCTGGCGGCAAAGACTTTGAAGGAAAATGCTACGTTTTTGACAACCGCATCGCCGTAAATGTAAATTCAGTAAACCCTAAAATAATTTCTACCTGTTACAATTGCGGCACTACAACACAAAAAATGATCAATTGTGCGAATCCAGAGTGCAACGAGCACATTACACAATGTGATGAATGTGGCGATCAACTACAAGGATGTTGTACTGAAAAGTGTATAAGTCATCCTAGAAAAAGACCTTATGATGGAACGGGCTACTATGTTAAAGTTCCGCAGCCAATTGCTTCTAAAGCTAATTAAGATATTTTCAACTAGAATTAAATTATATTACACCAAAAAGGCTTCGATAAAATCGAAGCCCTTTTGCGTATGGTAAAAACAAATTACTCTGCCATATTGTGATAAACAGCCTGCACATCATCGTCCTCTTCTAATTTATCGATCAGCTTTAAAACATCTAAAGCTTGTTCTTCGGTAACAGGGTGGTGAGAAAGTGCAATACGCTCTAATTTAGAACTTTTAAGCTCAATGCCTTTTTCTTCTAAGGCTTTTTGCAATGGCCCAAAATTTTCGAATGCAGCTTGAGCTACAGCCACATCATTTCCATCTTCATCGGCCTCTACATAAAGTTCTTCTAAACCTGCATCAATCAATTCAAACTCCAATTCTTCTAAATCTAACTCCTCAGTTGGCAAGAACCTAAATATAGATTTGCGACTAAATACAAAATCCAAAGAACCAGTTTTACCCAAGGCTCCATTAGTTTTGTTGAAGTAGCTTCGCACGTTAGCTACAGTTCTGTTGGTATTATCTGTAGCAGTTTCAATTAAAACAGCAACACCATGTGGGGCATATCCTTCGTAAACAATTTCTTCATAATTAGCCATCGATTTATCAGACGCACGTTTAATTGCAGCATCTACCCTATCTTTAGGCATGTTTACGGCTTTTGCATTTTGCATGGCAGTGCGTAATCTCGAGTTAGTTTCAGGATTTGGTCCGCCATCTTTTACCGCAATTACAATATCTTTACCTATACGGGTAAATTGTACGGCCATTTTTGCCCAACGCTTAAATTTTCTTTCTTTTCTAAATTCGAATGCTCTTCCCATTTTTAGTAGTTAGTATTTAGTAATTAGGTTATTTATTCTTTAAATTATTTAACATCTCCTCCGTCATTCGTGCCAAATCGAACTTAGACTGCCAGCCCCAATCTTTTTGGGCATATTCATCATCAATGGATTTTGGCCAACTATCTGCAATGGTTTGTCTAGGATCATTTAGACCGTAAGAAAGTTTAAAATCAGGAATATGCTTTTTAATTTCTGCAGCCAAAACTTCTGGCGTAAAGCTAATTCCCGCAAAATTATAGCTTGATCTGATACTTATTTTTTCAGCAGGGGCATCCATTAACGCTATCGTTCCACGGATAGCATCGTCCATATACATCATTGGCAGTTCTGTATTTGCCGACAAAAAAGACGAATAACTACCTTTTTTTAAGGCCTCATGAAAAATGTGAATGGCGTAATCGGTTGTTCCGCCACCGGGCGCAGCTTTCCAACTTATTAAACCTGGATAACGAATACTTCTTACGTCTAAATTATATTTTTGATGATAGTATTCGCACCAACGCTCGCCAGCCAATTTACTAATCCCATAAACGGTATTAGGGTCCATGGTACAATATTGCGGTGTATTTACTTTTGCCGAATTGGGGCCAAAAACAGCAATTGAACTTGGCCAATATATTTTTGCAGTTTTAAACGCCAATGCCAAATCTAACACATTTAACAGACCATTCATGTTCAAATCCCAGGCTAATTTAGGGTTTTGTTCGCCCGTGGCCGACAATAAAGCTGCCAACAAATACACTTGTGTAGGTTTATATTTGTTAAAAATAGTTTGTAGTATATCTTTATCTAAAACATTAACAAACTCAAACGGGCCAGCATTTTTAAGTTCGTAATCAGGACGCCTAATGTCGCATGCCACTACATTATCATTTCCATAATTCTTGCGTAATGCCGAAACCAATTCGGTACCTATCTGTCCATTAGATCCTAAAACTAATATTTTATCGTTCATACCATTTTGATGAGCAACAAAGGTAAAAAAATGCAACAAACCTTTTTGATTTTATTATAGAAACTGTTTTGATTTATTGCAACCTAGTTGCTAAAGCACAGGCTTCAGAGAAATGCTCTTGCTTTCCTTGAATCGAAAAAACATCAAACTTAACAATGTAAATACCCACTTTGCTCATTTGCCCTACATCATTTAAACCATCCCAAATAAAAGTTCCAGTGGTGGCTATGGTAGTATTTTTTTGCAGCTTCTTTATCAAAATTCCTTGGTCGTTGTAAATATTTACCGTAGCAAAAACTCCACTCTTTGCAAACTGATAATTGATTTCGAGTACATCTTCAAAACCATCACCATCGGGCGAAAATGTTTTGCTGGCTAAACCCACTTTATTTTTCACTAACTCTAAATTTTCAAATTGAGAATTTTTGTAACTTGGCGTGGCAAAGCCAACACTTTGAGCAGCCGATTTAAAATTACCTGGCTCATTGGTTGGCCGCCCAAAAGAAACTCTTTCCAACGAAACGCCGTCTCCTTCTTTTAATAACTCGATGTGCATTTTATCATTATAAGTCAAACTATCTATCGTTGCCTTGGCTGTTAAAAGCAAAACCGTTCCTTTATCGTTGTTAAAGACCGGCATGCTTGGCATTTGTGTAAAATTTGAAGGATTTTCTGCCTTATAATGCTGTTTTATAGCGAAAGTATTTGTACTCAATACCCAATACGTTTGTGCGGGTAAATATTGAGTAGTAAGACTTATATTTTTGCTATTTGCTGTAGCGCCTGCTGCATTTAAATTCGCAATTTGCAAATCCTTCAAATCTAAAACATGGTCGGTATTATTGTAAATTTCTACAAAATCTACCCCACCAATTCGTGGGTTAACCAATACTTCATTGATTAAAACATCTCCATTTTTAATTTCTTTAGCCCAAAAAAGTTCGGCCGTATTTGCCGTGGCGTCTATCAAACTGCCTGCACAATCTGTGAGCCCATTTACCGTTAATTTATGCGTTAATCCACGTGAAATTACGCTTGAAAATTCAAGCAGGATCGTGTTAAACTCGGGGAATTCTGGCAAAGCCGAAATAGGAAACCCAACCCCGTTGTTTAGATTGTAATTCGATAAAATGGCTGCTGATAAACTATCAATGGGTTTGCTAAAAGTTAGCCTTAAGCTATTTTCAGTAACAATTGTGGCGTTAATTAATTTTGGCGCAACACCACCCAACTGCCGCTGATAAACCGAGTTTTGCTTCCCCGGTGTACCCCCAATGGCAGCATCACTTGCCATCCAATTTTGACTACCCAAACACCTATTTCTTGGATCTATTAACTCTAAAGCATATCCACCCTGTTGCTTAACTGCATCTTTATACCACGTATCGGCGTAATTTACCTCGTCAATTATCACGCCTTGCGGACTAGCTAAAGTTAATTTGTCCTTATCATTATTAAGGCTTGGCCAAGGCGATAATCCTTTTGTTTTGCCATAAGATTTGTATAGACCTACATCAGCACTTGCACATAAAATGAGATATGATTTAGGTGGTAAGGTATCAGTGGTAAAAGTAAACGTAGAAGTTAAATCGGAATATTTAAAACCATTTAGTAAAATGTAATTATCAGTGGTATTCCAAAGTTCAATGTATTCTGCGGTAGGCAAATTAATTTGAGGACTAAAATCTGCAAAAATTTCATTAATCACCACATCCCCTTTTTGGGCAAGGTAAGGTTTGATGTAAAATAGTGAAAAAGAATTATTTACCCCAATTTGATTTCCTTTTAAATCTTTTACATTATTTACCGTAAGCTTATAATCGCCTGTTGGCAAAGCCGAAGCAAAAGTGAGTTTGTAAACAGAGGACAAAGTGGTAGCACTTATCGACATAGGCCCACCGGCCGGCTCAAAAAAATAATTGGTTGCCATTAAAGCCGATGAACTTTCCAATGCTTCCGAAAAAGTGGCTTCAACGGTAAATTCGTCCAAAACCTTGGCGCTCAACAAAGTTGGCGGAGTAACATCGGGCACCAATTCAGTAATTTTAAAATCGTCGAAAATAAAACCGTTTGAACGTGTGGCAGTATACCTGCAAAAAACACCAAAGTAAGCCGTTTGAATAAAAGTATTGTCCATTATACTTCCTTCCAAAACAAAGGTTGATGAACCATCAATAGCGGTATAAAGTTCCCATTTACCCAAATCGCTACGCGTAATTTTTATTTTAGCCTGCAATACATTTGCATTGCTTCGGTTTTTTACTGCACCATCAATAATTTTGGTAATGGCAGTACCTGTTTGTTTGTATAAATCGTAACTATCGGCCGTGCCGCTCTCTCCTACCTGTAAAAAATAGCCGTTTAAACTACCCTGTATATCTTGCTGATTGGAAACTAAATAAACCCTAGCCAAATTTGTTGCTGATGGATCGAAATTGAGCTGTATAAAAAACTCCCACTTTACGTTGCTAACCATTACATTGGACGTAGTCAGACTAACTGTTTGGCTGTAAACTGACGAAACCGTCTGCAACTGCTTATTTGCATTTACGGTAAATAGTGAAGTGTTACCCGTCCAAGTAGGATTTTGAGTAAAATTGCCATCACTAAAATCGTCAGTTAGTTGGGCAAAAGTAAGTTTTACGCTAATCAGCATAAAAAAAAGCAAAGTTTTTCTCATATTTGGTAGATATTAGAATCCTCTAAATATATTAAAAAGAAATAGAAAAATGAAAGTTGCAGTAGTAGGTGCTACCGGATTGGTAGGCACTGTTATGTTAAAAGTATTGGAAGAAAGAAATTTCCCGTTAACCGAATTAATCCCAGTAGCCTCACAAAAGAGCATAGGTAAGTTAATTACGTTTAAGGGTAAGCAGTTTCCAATTGTTAGCATGGATACTGCAATTGGCATGAAACCTGATATTGCTTTATTTTCGGCAGGCGGCAGCACTTCGTTACAAAATGCCCCTCTTTTTGCAGCAGTTGGCACCACAGTAATTGATAATTCATCGGCTTGGAGAATGGATCCAGCCATCCCTTTAATAGTGCCAGAAGTAAATGCAGATATACTGACCACAGGTGATAAAATTATTGCCAACCCAAATTGCTCTACCATACAAATGGTGGTGGCCTTAAAGCCCTTACATGACAAATACCGCATCAAACGTGTGGTAGTTTCTACTTACCAATCCGTAACTGGTACCGGCGTAAAAGCAGTAGAGCA
>CANHHZ010000125.1 GCA_947460275.1 Sphingobacteriaceae bacterium
TCAATGCTTAATCTTACCGAAACCAATCGATTGAAATTTAAACTGCCCGAATGGCAGCGGCAAGTGTACAAAACTATGGGTGGTGCACCACATTTAGACCGTAATTATACCGTTTACGGCGAAGTAGTTAAAGGCTTAGAAATGGTTGATACCATTGCCGAAAGCGCAACCGATAAAAACAATAGACCTAAAGAAGATATTAAAATGACGGTTTCGGTGTTGACCAAACGCGAAGCCAAAAAACTAGAAAAACAATTAGCAAAAAACAAGGGATGAAAATTATATCATACAACGTAAACGGCATTAGAGCAGCAGCCACAAAAGGTTTATTTAATTGGCTACAAGCTACCGATGCAGATATGATTTGCCTACAAGAAGTAAAAGCACTGCAAGAGCAAATACCTGAAATTATTGCCCTTATAGAGCAGTTAGGCTATCATCATTATTGGTTTGCAGCCGAAAAAAAGGGATACAGCGGTGTTGCCATTTTAACCAAAATAAAGCCAAATAACGTTACTTACGGCTGTGGCGAATCTTGGATAGATGCCGAAGGCCGAATTTTACGTACCGATTTTGATAACTTTTCTTTGATGAGTGTGTATATGCCTTCGGGTTCAAGTGGCGATGAAAGGCAAAGCAAAAAGTATGATTTTATGAGGTTTTTTGATGTTTATATTGATGGCATCAGAAAAGATTGCCCTAATTTAATCATCTCTGGCGATTACAATATTTGTCACCAACCAATTGATATCCATAATCCAAAATCTAATGCTAATTCATCTGGGTTTTTACCCGAAGAACGGGAATGGATGGACTTTTTCATCAAAAATGGATTTATAGATTCCTTTAGACATTTTAACAAAGACCCGCACCAATACACGTGGTGGAGTTATAGAGCTGGTGCTAGAGGAAAAAATTTAGGTTGGCGCATTGATTACCATTTGGTTACTTTGCCAATGGAAGAGCGATTGAAGAACGTTAGGATTTTACCCGACGCCCTGCATTCAGACCATTGCCCTGTTTTGTTAGAATTAATATAATTACGGGTTACGGGCTGTGAGTTACCAGCTCACAACCCGTAACTCATAAACCATAACTCAATATGCTGATTACCAACATCAAAGCACTTGTAGGCGCACACCCTAAAACACAACTAAGTCTTCGCGGTAGCGAGCTGGCTCAATTGCCTGTTTTAGAAAATGCTTGGCTTTTGTTGCAAGACGGCTTGATAAAAGATTTTGGCTTGATGAGCGATATTCCATCTCAAATTTCAAATCTCAAATTTCAAATCTCAGCAAAAGGCAAATACGTTTTTCCTTCTTGGTGCGATAGCCACAGTCATATTGTTTTTGCTGCTCCACGCGAGGAAGAGTTTGTGATGAAAATTGCGGGTAAAACTTATGAGGAGATAGCGGCAGCCGGTGGAGGCATCTTAAACTCGGCCAACAAACTGACACAAGCCACCGAAGACGAGCTTTTTGAAAGAGCCAGTCAACGCCTGCACGATATGATTTTGCAGGGTACAGGCGCCTTAGAAATTAAAAGCGGGTATGGTTTAACCGTAGCCAGCGAACTCAAAATGTTAAGGGTAATTAAGCGTTTAAAAGCTAAATTTCCTATTCCAATAAAAGCCACTTTGTTGGCTGCGCATGCTTATCCAGCGGCATATAAAGAAAATCATCAAGCTTACATTCATCTCATTACCCAAGAAATGCTTCCGGCGGTTGCCGAAGAAAACTTGGCCGATTACGTGGATGTTTTTTGTGAAAATGGCTTTTTTTCTGTCGATGAAACCGAGCAGATTTTAGTTGCTGCGGCTAAATATGGCTTAAAACCTAAAATACACGCTAACCAACTTTCGGTATCTGGCGGCGTACAAATTGGCGTAAAACATAATGCCGTTTCGGTAGATCATTTAGAAGAAATTGACGAGCACGTGTTAACTACTTTAGCGCAAAGCGAAACTATTGCTACGCTTTTGCCTTCCTGCTCGTTTTATTTAGGTATTCCTTTTGCCAACGCACGCGGTTTAATTAACCACAACGCTATTGTTGCCTTGGCAAGCGATTACAATCCGGGGTCTACGCCTTCTGGCAATATGAATTTTGTGGTTTCGTTGGCTTGCATCAAATTAAAAATGATGCCACAAGAAGCCATCAATGCAGCCACTTTAAATGGTGCCGCGGCTATGGAGTTAAGCCACCAAATGGGCAGCATCGCCATTGGCAAAAAAGCCAATTTATTTATCACCAAACCTATGCCGTCGTTGGCGTTTTTGCCATACAGTTTTGGTCAGAGCCAAATAGAAACGGTTATTTTAAACGGACAAATTTATGGATAGTCTTAAAATATACACGCAAAGCGATGTGCTGGCATTGGTAAACAAACGTGAGGGAGAAATAAAGTTGGGTGAAAAAGTACAAATTATTAACGACTTGAGCGATCTGAATAGCTCTTCGGCTAAGTTTGTTTTATTGGGCATCCCCGAAGATATTGGGGTAAGGGCAAATTTTGGCGTTGGTGGCACAAAAACCGTTTTTAATGCAGCCTTAAAAGCGTTGCTAAACATCCAAAGCAATTCTTTTTTACAGGGCGATGAACTTTTGGTTTTAGGACATTTTGAAATTGAAGAACCTACTCAAACAAATGTTGAAGCACTGCGAAATAAGGTGAACGAAATAGATAGTTTGGTTGCGCCAATTATCCAAAAAATTGTAGCCGCAGGCAAAGTACCTATTGTAATTGGTGGTGGGCATAACAATGCTTATCCCATAATTAAAGGTATTTCTGAGGCTTTACAGCAACCGATAAATGTGGTAAATATTGATGCTCACGCCGATTTGCGCAATACCAAAGAGGGCAGGCACAGCGGAAATGGTTTCAGTTTTGCTTTGCAAGAAAATCACTTGAAAGCATATGGCGTTTTTGGATTGCATCAAAATTATATGCACCAAAATTTAGCAACTTATTTGCAAGAAAACCTAAACCTAAAAGCTTTTTGTTTCGAAGATATCTTACAGAGCGATAAAACTGTGCTCGAAAATTGGTTGGCTTTTACCCAAAACATCCCATCGCCTTGCGGATTGGAAATTGATTTAGACAGTATCGAAAACGTGCTATCGAGTGCGGTTAGTCCCTCGGGCTTTAACTTAAATGATGTACGTAAAATGCTTTTATCGGCCAATAAAACCTTTAGTTACCTGCACATTTGCGAAGGCGCAACAACATTGGCAAACGGTCAACAAGACTTAAAAACAGGAAAAACAGTTGCTTATTTGGTGAGCGATTTTATTAAAGCTCTTCTTCCTCGTATTTCTCCGCAGCCTTAAGCATTAGCTCCATTTCTTTAATTTGGGCTGCGCTTAGGGGTTCTTCTTGTTCTTGCATTTCAAAAATGGCAATCATGGTTTCTTCGTAATGTTTGGCTGAAGTTATTTTGTAGTCCATTTTAAAAGTATCTAATAACGAGTATCTATAATCAAGATTTGAGTATCAAGTAGGAAAACTATTAACATAATCCTCCTTAATCTTTGTTCCTTGCTCTTTGTTCCTGTAGAACAAACTTACTTAAAATTAATGATTTTTGTGGGGGTAATGCATTTATCTAGGCGAACATCGTTTAAATGCACGTCAGTAATTTTGGGGATAGCCTCAAAAAAAGACAATCCAATTTTTTGTGCTTGGCTGTTTTGCAAAAACCGGTCGTAAAAACCTTTTCCGTAGCCCACTCTATATCCGTTTTCATCAAAAGCTAAAAGTGGAACAATCACCATATCGGGCATACCTAAAAAAGGCTTGGCTTGTTGTGGTTCGGGAATTTGATATTGGTTTTCTTTTAAATCGGCTTTGCCTTGGTATATAAAATTGCTGATGGTATGCGTTTCAAAATTTGATTTGGGCACCACGATTACAATTTCTGGATGGTTTTTTTTCAGCCAATCAATCAGTAAAAAAGTGTTGGGTTCGTTGTGTTGAACAATGGGTAGGTAAATGTGTACGCTGTTGATATGGGTAAAATCGATGGATGTAAATTGCGTTAGCAGGGCATCGTTTAATGCATTTGCTTGGGCTTGGGTTAAAGCATTGCGTTGCTGTAAAACTTGTTTTCGTAGCGCAGATTTAAGCATAAAATTTTTAATTTTGCCAACACGGAATTTTAGGCGCTTTAATAGAAAGGTGCTGAAATAAATTCAGCATGACGAATATTAAAAACAAACCGCAGTAACACAAAAAATTTAAGGGTATCGCCGCGGTTTGTTTATTTTGTATTATTTTACCCTTTCCACATATTCGCCGGTGCGGGTATCTATTTTAATTTTATCGCCTTGGTTTACAAACATTGGCACTTTGATTTCAACTCCGTTTTCTAAAGTTGCGCTTTTTAATGCGTTTGTAGAGGTATCGCCTTTTACGGCGGGCTCAGAATAAGTAACCTCCATTTCTGTAAAATTAGGAATTTGTGCCATAATTGGCTCTTCGCTTTCCATAGAAACCAAAATACTCATTCCTTCTTTTAAAAACCTTATGGATGTGCCAAAAAGTGCTTTTGGTACGTTGTACTGCTCATAGCTTACATTGTCCATAACCACCAAATAATCCCCGTCTTCATATAAATATTGATAGTCGCTGGTTTCTACACGGCAAATCTCAACTTGCTCGTC
The DNA here is from genome assembly GCA_947460275.1 of Sphingobacteriaceae bacterium. Lineage (GTDB taxonomy): Bacteria > Bacteroidota > Bacteroidia > Sphingobacteriales > Sphingobacteriaceae > Pedobacter. Next base: position 4,662 of record CANHHZ010000125.1, read on the forward strand.
GGTATTCATACGTGCTTCAACTAATCTAGAGGTTTTGATATTGCGAAACTTTCCGGTATAAAAAGCGCCACCTTTACCCGGTGTGCGGTGATTCCATTCGTCAACTGTAACTAACTCTCCATTTACACGAAGAATATTTCCGATTTTTATTTCTGATGCTTTTGCCATTTTATTACTTGGTATTTTTTTTGATGCCGCAAGGTAAAAACTATTTTAAAATAAACGGCAAAAAAAATAGCTTCGGGAACCACTCCGAAGCTAATCAACCTAAACCTAAAACTAAACTATATGAAAATTCTTATTTTACTCTTTCTACGTACTCACCTGTACGGGTATCAATTTTTACTTTATCGCCCTGATTGATAAACATTGGCACTTTAATTTCTACTCCTGTTTCTACAGTTGCATATTTCAATGCGTTTGTAGAAGTATCGCCTTTTACAGCGGGCTCAGAGTAGGTAACTTCTAATTCAACGTGCGAAGGAGTTTGCGCCATTATTGGCTCTTCACTTTCAAACGCAACAATTACGTTCATTCCTTCTTTTAAAAACTTAACACTTTTACCAAACAATAGCTTTGGAATGTTAAACTGTTCGAAAGTAGTATTATCCATTACTACCAAACCGTCACCATCTTCATACAAATATTGGTAATCGTTGGTTTCTACACGGCAAATCTCAACTTCTTCATCTACACGAAAACGGTATTCAACCAATTTTCCTGTTTTTACGTTGCGCATCCTAGCTTGATAAAAAGCTCTTAAATTTCCGGGAGTACGGTGAATAAAATCTTCAACCTGTACCAATTCTCCATTGAATCGAAGAATATTTCCGTTTTTAATGTCGGATGCTTTTGCCATTTTTGGAAATTTTTGCCCTAGTTTTCAAGCCTTATTTCGTGCCGCAAAGGTATGGTTTATTTTTGAATTTTGCAAGGGCGGAAAGAAATATTTTTTAAAGGCCTGTTTTAAATAGAAATAGACAGATTTTAGCGCTACTCTTTACACTTATTTGACGATAAAACTATCAAGATATTTTATTTGTAATCGGTAATTTGAAGTATATTTTCACAAAATCCAAACTCGTGTTCTTGATTTGAGCCTACAAAAATCATTTTGTCTTTGGCAAATTTCTCGATCAATTTTAAGTACCAGTCTACCCCTTGGTTATCGAGGTTGGAAGTGGGTTCGTCTAAAACTAAAATCGGTGAAGCTGCGCAACAAGCAAGGGC
>CANHHZ010000126.1 GCA_947460275.1 Sphingobacteriaceae bacterium
AAGACGATTTGAAAAAATCGGCAACTATCGTAGCTTCTTTTGTTTATCACACTTCAGAGCGTACGGCAAAATTGCCACGCAAAGAAATGCCAAAGCCTGCGCCTGTACGTCAGTAAGTAGGTTTTAAATAAAAAAAATCCCTACTTAAGCTTAAGTAGGGATTTTTTTTTGAACTCAATTTAACTCAAACTCTTGGTGCCTATCTGGTATTTCTACATTTGTAAAGCCCTTTTCTATCAGTTTTAGTCTAAATTCTTTTTGTACTTCGTATTCTCCGTGCACTAAAAACAAAGTTTTAATTTTTTTAGGGTCTTGGCAGGAGATAAATTGTAGTAAATCAATATAATCACCGTGTGCACTCATAGATTGTATACTTTTAACTTCGGCTAGCACTTCAAATGGGTCGCCGTAAATATTTACTTGTTTATCGCCATTTAGCAATCGGCCTCCTAAAGAATGAGGTTCGCAATAGCCTACCATTAAAATTGTGTTTTTACTATCGCTGATAGCGTTTTTGATGTGGTGTTTTACTCTTCCAGCTTCGGCCATACCCGATGCAGATATAATTACGTAAGGTTCATTGCTTTTATTTAACGCTTTAGATTCTTCAACATCATTTATAAAGTGTAAGCCTTTAAAATCAAAAGGATTGTCGTCAATTTCTAAAATATCTTTCACATCGGCATTAAAACCTTCGGCATGGTTTTCTATAATTCGGGTGGCTTTGGCCGATAAGGGGCTATCTACATATACTTTAACAGGAGGTAGTTTGCCTTCGAGTTCCAAATTATTTAAAAGGTAAAGTATTTCTTGTGTTCGGCCAACGCTAAAAGCTGGAATAATTACTTTTCCTTTTTTTACTTCACAAGTGTCTTTAATGATGTTTAGTAGTACTTGCGATGTAGGTTGAGCAGCTTGATGTAGCCTGTTGCCGTATGTAGATTCTAACAATAGATAATCGGCCTGTGGAAACTTTTGTGGCGCCCTTAACAACATATCTCCATATTGGCCAACATCGCCACTAAAGCTCAAATGTGTTGTTTTTTTGTCTTCGGTAATGGTTAAATGTACCGATGCGCTGCCAATTATGTGCCCAGCATCTATAAATTGCAAGTTAACTTGATCACTTAGTCGGGTACTTTCAAGATATTCGACCGTAATAAAAAGGTTCATTGCACGCTCTACATCGCTCTCTTCATATAATGGTTGCGCCAGTGGCTTTCCTTGACGGGCTAATTTTTTATTTTTGTATTTTAAATCGCCAGCTTGAATTTTAGCCGAATCCATTAATAAAATTCTGCAAAGTTCTTTGGTAGCTTGTGTGCTGTAGATTACACCATTAAAACCCTGCGCCACTAAACGTGGAATTAATCCAGAATGGTCTATGTGTGCATGCGAAAGAATTAAAAAGTCAACTTCTGATGGAACAAAGCCAAAATGGGCATTTAGTTCATCAGTTTCTTTGCCCATGCCTTGAAACAAACCACAATCTAGAAGTATTTTTTTGCCACTTTTTAAAGTGATTAAGTGTTTGCTGCCGGTAACGTTTCGGGCTGCACCGTGGAAGTTTATTTTCATAAAGGAGTAGATTTTATTCAATATTAACAAATAAACTTTTGAATTTGGAAAAACTAATTTATTGTTTTAAGTTTATATCAGATCCAAATAATATTTAAACAATTCGAAGCCTATGAGAGCATTATTTTTAAAATTAGCAGTTTTTGTCTTACTTTTTGTGGGTGTGCAAAAAGATGCAATGGCACAAGACGAAAAATTATATGATTTCGTAACTTTAGAAACACCCCCAAATTACCCAGGGGGGATGGTAAATTTCTATAAGCTAATTGGCAATAACATTAAATATCCTGAAGCTGCTAAAAAGAATAACATCGAGGGAATAGTGTTTGTTTCATTTATCATAGAAAAAGACGGAAGCTTAAGCAATGTAGCTGTAAAAAGAACACTGGGCTATGGCACGGATGAAGAAGCAGTAAGGGTATTAAAATTAAGCGAAAAATGGAATCCTGGAATGCAAAATGGTAAAGTCGTAAGGGTAATGTACAATATACCAATTAAGTTTAGCAATAAAAAGTAGCAACAAAAACAAACCCCAACCAATGGTTGGGGTTTGTTGTATAATTTATCGTTGCCTCGGAGCTATAAACCTAGCTAATCAAGAGTCAACAAACAAATTTTCTAGGCTTCTTCTTCGCTCACAAATTTTGCCGAATAATAATCTCTGTTCATGCGGGCAATGTTTTCTAAAGAAATTCCTTTAGGACATTCTGCTTCGCAGGCGCCAGTATTGGTACAGTTACCAAAACCTTCGGCGTCCATTTGGGCAACCATGTTTTGTACGCGTTTGTAGCGCTCAGGTTGTCCCTGTGGCAACAAAGCCAACTGTGAAACTTTTGCAGAAACGAAAAGCATAGCCGAAGCATTTTTACAAGTAGCTACACAAGCACCGCAACCTATACAAGCAGCAGCTTCAAAAGCAGCATCGGCTTGCGATTTTGGGATGGGTAAGTTGTTTGCATCTTGTGCATTTCCTGTGTTTACAGAAATAAAGCCTCCTGCCGAAATTACCCTGTCAAATGCCGATCTATCTACGGTTAAATCTTTGATTACTGGAAAAGCTTTCGCTCTCCATGGTTCAACCACAATGGTGTCACCATCTTTAAAGGAACGCATGTGTAGTTGACAAGTTGTAACACCTTCTTTAGGGCCATGTGGTCGCCCATTGATAAACATTGAGCACGAACCACAAATACCTTCGCGACAGTCGTGGTCAAATACAATTGGCTCATCACCTTTGGTAATTAAATCTTCGTTTAAGACATCGAACATTTCTAAAAAAGACATGTCAGGAGAGATTTGAGCAACTTTATAGTCTACCAACTCTCCTTTAGCTTTTTGGTTTTTTTGACGCCAAACCTTTAGCGTTAAGTTCATATTTCCTGTGCTCATGATATTGAGTTTTGAGAAGTTAGATTTGAGACGGTAGATTTGAGAATTTAGACTTAATTTTATCCCCTATCTCACGTCTATTATCTCACATCTTATTTATAACTTCTTTGTGCTATTTTAATATTTTCAAACTTTAAGTCTTCTTTATGAAGCGCAAATGTGCCATCTCCTTTGTTTTCCCAGGCGGCTACGTAAGCAAAGTTTTCATCGTCACGCAATGCTTCACCTTCTTCAGTTTGGTACTCTTCTCTAAAGTGTCCACCGCAGCTTTCGTTACGGTCTAATGCGTCGATACACATCAACTCACCCAGCTCTATAAAATCGGCAACGCGACCTGCTTTTTCTAGTTCTGGGTTCAGTTCATCAATGCTTCCTGGTACACGAACGTCGCTCCAAAAATCTTTTTTCAATTGTTGAATATCGGCAATGGCGCCTTTTAAACCTTCAGTGCTGCGAGACATCCCGCATTTATCCCACATAATTAAACCTAATTTTTTGTGGAAATAATCTACAGTTTTTGTGCCCTTGATGTTGATTAATTTTTCTAATGTTTGTTTAACGTTATTTTCAGCCTCAACAAACGCAGGATGATCTAATGGCAATGCTTTATTGGCAATTTCTTTCGACAAATAAGCGCCCAAAGTGTAAGGAACAACAAAATAACCATCGGCCAAACCTTGCATTAAGGCAGATGCGCCTAAACGGTTAGCACCATGATCTGAGAAATTAGCTTCGCCTAAGGCATATAAGCCTGGTACGGTTGTCATTAAGTTATAATCCACCCACAATCCACCCATGGTATAATGTACTGCTGGATAGATACGCATTGGCGTTTCGTAAGGATCCTCTCCGGTAATTTGTTTGTACATATCAAACAAGTTGCCGTATTTTTCTTTTACCACCTCACGTCCTAAACGCATGATCGTTTCATGGTCAGGGTTGTGCATGTTGGCTTTGTTGGCTTCAATTTTACCGTAACGCTCAGTATTGTAAGTAAAATCTAAGTAAACCGCCATTTTTGAAGCACCCACGCCATAACCTGCATCGCAACGCTCTTTGGCTGCACGAGAGGCCACATCGCGAGGAACCAAGTTACCAAAAGCAGGGTAACGACGCTCTAAATAATAATCTCTTTCCTCTTCTGGAATAGCTGTTGGTTTGCGTTGATCATCTTTCATTTTTGGCACCCAAATTCTACCATCGTTACGTAACGATTCAGACATTAGGGTTAATTTAGATTGATGGTCGCCAGAAACAGGGATACAAGTTGGGTGAATTTGCGTATAGCAAGGGTTGCCAAAGAAAGCACCTTGTTTGTTGGCTTTCCAAGCCGCAGTTACATTACTGCCCATAGCGTTTGTAGAAAGGTAAAAAACGTTTCCGTAACCGCCTGTACATAACAATACGGCATGGCCGAAGTGGCGTTCTAACTTACCAGAAATTAAGTCGCGGGCAATAATACCACGAGCTTTACCATCTACTTTCACCACGTCAAGCATTTCATGGCGAGTAAACATTTCTACTTTACCCATGCCCACTTGGCGCTCTAAAGCACTGTAAGCGCCCAAGAGCAATTGCTGACCAGTTTGTCCGGCAGCATAAAAAGTTCTTTGTACTTGTGTGCCACCAAAAGAACGGTTATCTAACAAACCGCCATATTCTCTAGCCAAAGGCACACCCTGCGCCACACATTGGTCTATGATGTTTGTACTTACCTCTGCCAAGCGATAAACATTTGCTTCGCGAGCACGGTAATCACCACCTTTAATGGTGTCATAAAATAAACGATAGGTGCTATCACCATCATTTTGATAATTTTTAGCGGCATTGATACCTCCTTGAGCAGCGATAGAGTGTGCTCTACGTGGAGAATCTTGAAAGCAAAAGCATTTTACTTTGTAGCCCATTTCGGCAAGGGTAGCAGCGGCTGATGCACCTGCCAATCCCGAACCCACTACAATTACTTCTAAATTTCTTTTGTTTGAAGGATTAACCAAAGCAACAGACGATTTAAATTTCGTCCATCTGCTGGTCAATTCGCCTTCTGGGATATTTGAATTTAATGCTGACATTATATTTTAGCTTTATTCGTTCAAAAAAAATTACTTAAAGATCTAAATAGATCCAAATTGGCATTGCTGCAAAAATCAAAGGGATAAGGATAGAAAATCCTACGCCTATTGCTTTGATCATGGGCGTGTACTTTTTGTGGTTCCAACCTAAGGTTTGAAATGCTGAAGCAAAACCATGTAATAAGTGGTAAGCCAAAGAAATCATGGAAAGCACGTACAAAATAACTAAGCCTAAGCTGTGTTTAAAACTTTCTTGCATAACTCCATACAAATTTTCATGACCTTTCGAGTCAATGGTAGGAATGCCTGTAAAACGAGAAACTACCCAAAAATTTGACAAGTGTACAATTAAAAAAATGAGTAGCAAAGTGCCCAATAAACCCATAGAGCGAGAATACCATTTGCTGTTGGCACTACCATCAGTATAAGCATATTTTTGTGGTCTAGCTGCTTTATTTTGAAAAGTTAATCTTGCGCCTTGTACAATGTGCAATAATAAACCCGCCATTAATACCACTTCCATTGCCCTGATGATCCAGTTGGTAGCCATAAAGTGTGCCCCTTCGTTAAATAGCTCTCCTGTTTTATCGAAGAAAATAAAGGAATTTAAGAAACAGTGTACAAGTAAGAAAGAGATTAAAAAAAGGCCTGTAATGCCCATTACTAGTTTTTTTCCTATGGATGAGGAAAAAGCATTTGCGATACTTCCCATTAGCTTATATTTTTTTATTCAGTTTGCACAAAAGTATTTATTTTATAGTTTAAATGAGAAATGGTTTTGATAAAAACACCATAAAGAAATTATTTAGAAACATTCTAAAATAAAA
>CANHHZ010000127.1 GCA_947460275.1 Sphingobacteriaceae bacterium
CCAATTGATGCATGCCTGCAAAACCATTTCCTAAGGTCATCCATGGAAAAGCCAAATCCCAAGTTTGGTGTAAATATTCGGTTGCAATGTAAAAACAAATCAAGCCTAAGTAAGCAATTTTCGTATTTACAATAAGTTTTAAACGATAAAACAGCCAAAAGGCGAAGGTCATTAATAAAGCCCCCAAACCATAAGGAATAAGCGAAACTAGCAATGCGATTAATGTGCCTGTTAGACCTGCATTAAATGTGTTTATAGCGTTAAAAACCCAATATATGCTAGCTGTGTTCCATACTAAAAAAGTTATTCCTGCAGTTAAAAAAACACGTTTGCCTGTTTTGCTTGATTGCTCTTGTGTAATGTTGCTTAATGCCACTAGTAGCGGAACTAAGCCAATGAGCAATAACGGTGCAAAAAATACATTCGGTGGCCATGCCAACCACATTAAAAATGCACTTAACAGCGCTAACAGGTGATTTTTTTTCATTGTTATTTTTTCGACTTATCTATCAAAAAGTATAATTGATTTACAAACTATCTAAAATAGCCTGCTTTTTAATTTCATATTCGGTTTGGGTAATTAGCTGTTGGTCGTAAAGTGTTTTAAGTTTACGTAACTTAATTGTGCTATCGTCTTCTTGATCTTCGCTTGATTGCGGGGCTGAAGTTATAGCTGTCTCTTCTGTATTGGCTACAGGAATATTAACTGTTGAAGCGGTTGCTCTATTGGCTTCTAACTGCTGTTGCCTTAATAACTCTTTATACTGTTCTAATTGCTCATTTGCGGCTTGGTGCAATTTTCTGGCTTGTACTTTGGGAACATAATCTGTTACGATATTTTCGCCATGTTGTGGTACGCAAACAAATTTAGCTCCAAAAAACTCTTCTTTAAACGATACTTCTTTGATGTTTTTCCACGAAATATCTTTAAAATTCATGGTTAACCCTAAATTACCAGGCTCGCAATAAAAAATCCGTTTGTTGCTAATGGCAATACTATCTGGAAGTAAATTTACTGCAGGTTTTTTTTGTACAGCCAAATAAATAATTTCTTCGCCGTTTGTTAAGAGATCTTTTAGTTTCCCAATTACTTTTTCAACGGCTTTAGGGTCTTGTTCGTCTATTAAAAATTTATCTATGTTATTCATTTTCGTCTTTTTTATGGTATTTGTTTTTAGGTTTTACAATTTGTTCGGCTCCAGCTACACAAATTACGATTTCTCCTTTTAATATATTGTTTTCAAAGTGTGATTTTATTTCTAAAAGCGTTCCTCTAACCGTTTCTTCGAAAATTTTTGTCAGTTCTCTACTTACCGAGGCCTGTCTATCTTCGCCTAAAAATAAGGCAAATTCCTCTAATGTTTTCAATAATCTATGCGGACTTTCATAAAAAATCATCGTTCTTTCTTCTGTGGCCAATAATTTTAGGCGTGTTTGTCTACCTTTTTTTACGGGCAAAAATCCCTCAAAAACAAACTGGTCGCTGGGCAGGCCCGAGTTTACCAACGCAGGGACAAAAGCGGTTGCGCCGGGCAAACAATTTACTTCAAGGCCATTTTTAAGTGCTTCTCTAACCAAAAAAAATCCAGGATCTGAAATGGCTGGTGTACCTGCATCAGATATTAAAGCCACATTTTTGCCTTGTTCCAAAAATTTGATGATTTCTGAAGTGGCTTTGTGCTCGTTGTGTTGGTGGTGCGAATAGGCTTTTTTATCGATTCCAAAATGTTTAAGCATTGGTACACTAGTGCGGGTATCTTCGGCCAAAATAACATCAGCCTCTTTTAAAATGCGAATGGCTCTAAACGTCATGTCTTCTAAATTCCCGATAGGAGTTGGCACGAGATATAATTTACCTTTTGTCATGTTTATAGTTTTAGGTGCTTGTTGCATAAAAACAGCAACTCATGGCACATTACACGTAACTCTTATTATATTTGTAAAAAAATAAAATAATGCTGCAAGTTAACTATATCCGCGAAAATAGAGAGAAAGTTTTGGAACGCTTAAGTGTTCGTCATTTTAAACAACCAGAATTGGTCGATCAAATCATCGCTGTTGATGAAGAAAGACGTCAAACTCAAACTTCATTGGATAACGTTTCTGCTAGTGCAAATGCTGCTGCAAAGCAAATAGGGGATTTAATGCGCAATGGAAAAAAAGCTGAAGCTGACGTCATAAAAGCAGAAACTGCGGGTTTCAAAGAGCAGGTTAAGAATTTAACAGAAAAACTTTCTGAGTTAGAAACCAGTCAGCATAATCTAATTGTACAGTTGCCAAACTTGCCTTATCATTTGGTTAAAAATGGAACTACGCCCGAAGAAAACGAAGTGGTTTTAACGCATGGCGAACCAGCAATGTTACCAACTGATGCCAAGCCACATTGGGAATTGGCGGCGAAATATGACATTATAGATTTTGAGTTAGGCGTTAAAATTGCAGGTGCTGGCTTTCCGGTTTACAAAGGCAAAGGAGCTCGTTTGCAACGTGCTTTAATTAATTTCTTTTTAGACCATGCCGAGGCTGCCGGATACAAGGAAATGCAAGTGCCACACCTAGTCAACGCAGCGTCGGGTTTTGGTACTGGGCAACTGCCAGATAAAGAAGGACAAATGTACCACTCAACCGTAGATGATTTATATTTGATACCAACTGCCGAAGTTCCGGTAACCAATTTATACCGCGATGTAATTTTAAAAGAAGAAGATTTACCAATTAAAAATACCGCTTATACACCATGTTTTCGTCGCGAGGCAGGTTCTTATGGTGCGCATGTGCGTGGACTAAACCGCTTACACCAATTTGATAAAGTAGAAGTTGTACAAGTTGCTCATCCCGATCAATCTTACCAAATATTAGAAGAAATGAGCGCTTATGTACAATCTTTACTAAAAGCATTGGGCTTACACTTTCGTGTTTTGCGTTTATGTGGTGGCGACATGGGCTTTACCTCGGCTATGACCTACGATATGGAGGTGTGGAGTGCCGCACAACAACGCTGGTTAGAAGTTTCCTCAGTTTCGAACTTTGAAACTTACCAAAGTAACCGATTAAAATTACGGTTTAAAGGAAAAGAAGGCAAAACCCAGTTGGCGCACACCCTAAATGGAAGTGCCTTAGCCTTGCCACGTATTGTTGCCTCTATTTTGGAAAATTACCAAACACAAAATGGGATAGAAATACCTGAAGTTTTGAGAAAATATACAGGATTTGACAGGATTGATTAAACCTGCCTTTAAATAGTAGCAAAAAAGGTCTTAAAATTAATTTTAAGACCTTTTGAGTTTCTATGGGCGGAAGTAGGGTTTATAAGATAAGGATGAGTAGTAAAATGATGATAATGATTGCGCCTACAGAAAGATAAACGCCGCCACTCAAGGCTTTAGCCTCCTGCTTCATTTCCTTTAGCTCTTTTCTTAAAGCTACTCTTTCGGCTCTGCTCAGATGCGATTTATCCATCTTGCGAATTTCTTCAAGGCGGTTTGTAATTTTCTCTAATTGGATTTTTTGTGCTGTAGTGAGCTCTGTTTTAGGGGCTTTGTTTTCTGCAGCAGAAACGTTGTTGATGCCTGTTCCTAGCGTAAGTATGACTACAAATGTGTAAATAAATTTTTTCATAATGAATTATATAAAGATTTCTAACTAATGTTATTTTAACAAAAAATCTACCAACTTTGTATTGTTACGCTTTTATTTCTTTAAAATGCTTTAAAGCCTGATTTAGGTTTATCTATATAATTTTCTTTCAAAAAATGTATATTAAACTAGGCACTATCTAATTTCGAAAACCGTATTTACTACATAGTTGAGTTTAATTTTTTTAAAATCGATTTCTGGCGCCATCGCATCAGCTCCTATACTAACTTCTCGTAGCATAGCACTGGCTTTATACATGGGTTGGAAATAGTTTTCGTTGTTTATCTCTTGTATGTCTATCACCGAGCCCAATTTATCGCCTAAGGACTCTACCATATATGTTGCTTTTTCTTTGGCTGCTTTTAAAGCTTTAATTTTTAGTTCTTTTTTTAAAGCTTCTATTTTGCTGTATTCGTAGCTATCTATATTGGTGTAAGCAATCCCCTTAGGGTCAATTGCACCAATAATTTCATTCCATTTGTTTAGGTCTTCAACTTTTAGGCGATATTGTTTACTTGCCAAGAAATCAGGGTTCTTTTTTCTTTCAAGTGCATAATTGTAACTAGCAACATCGTTGACCGTCAAATTTTCTTTACCAATTCCCGTTTTCAAAACCGCATTATAAAGTTGATTTTCTATATCGGAAATGTTTACCTTTTTTTTGCCGTTATTGTCTTTAAGATATTCCTTTAACGAAATCGACAAGTAAATAATGTCTGGTGTCACTTCAGCTTCTGCCGAACCACTTACTGAAATTTTCTTTCTAAGATCTGCCTGCTGTGCCATAGCGCTTAAACTAAGTAAGGCTACTATAGCTAAGGATAGTAATTTTTTCATATTCTTTTGTGTTTTTAACTAAGATGAAAAAACCATACCAATTCCATAGGTACAAGTTGTTTTTGTTTTAATTTACTTGCACACAGCTTTTTATTTTTTTTTATAATAAAAAAAGCCATCTTGATTGCTCGAGATGGCTTAAAAAATGTTCAATTGAGTATTTATTCCTCAACAGTTTCATTGTTGATCGGTACTTCGTCAATTACTTCGTCTTTGAAATATGTTTTTTGGAAAAATAATATCGAAATCACGCCTATAGAAATTGCGGCATCGGCTAGGTTAAACACGGGCCTAAAAAATTCAAAAGGTTCATTACCCCAAACTGGAATCCATGACGGAAAAGTTCCATTTATGAGAGGGAAGTAAAGCATGTCAACAACGCGTCCGTGAAATAAACCTGCATATTTGTAAATGCTGCCATAAAATACAGAGTCGATAATATTACCCAAAGCCCCTGCAAAAATTAAAGCTACATTTAGTATTAAACCACGGTGATATTTGTGCTTAATTAAATGATGCAAACCATAACCTATGCCAGCAACGGCTACCACCCTAAATAAAGACAAAGCCAGCTTGCCAAATTCGCCGCCAAACTCTAGGCCAAAAGCCATTCCATTATTCTCGGTAAAATGGATGATGAACCAATTGCCAAAAATTTTAAATTCCTGTCCTAAAAACATATTTGTTTTAATCCAAGTTTTTAAAACTTGATCGGCAATTAATACCAAAATAATAAGCAAAATGGGTTTAGTGTAACCTTTCATTAACTTTGTTTTAATTTTGCTTCCATGCTTAAGGTAGCATGCGGAACTGCACGTAAACGTTCTTTTTGAATTAATTTGCCAGTTTCTCTGCAAATCCCGTAGGTTTTATTTTCTATGCGAACCAACGCTGCTTCTAAATTATCAATAAACTTTTTTTGTCGAGCCGCTAATTGGTTGATTTGTTCCTTTTCTAAAGTTGCCGATCCATCCTCAAGGGTTTTATAAGCGCCAGAAGTATCTTCGGTTCCATTGGCATTTGGGCTACTTAACGATGAAGTTAAAGACAAAAATTCTTCTCTCGAACTTTTAAGTTTTGCTACGATTAACTCCTTAAACTCTTGCAATTCATTGTCAGAATAGCGTGTTTTTTCGATTTTTTCCATCATGATTTATTGTTTGATAATCAAAATTTGTAGTTCAATATCTTCAATTGTTATTTTGTTTCCTTTATCAATACGCTCGGTAAATATAATATCATCAGCTAATATTTCGGTGCAAATATAAGTTTTATTATGGCTTACCGCTTCTGCGATTACGGTATGATTTTGAAGATTAACTTTAATTCGATCGGTTACCTCGAAATTAAGCTCTTTTCTTAAATTTTGTATGCGG
>CANHHZ010000128.1 GCA_947460275.1 Sphingobacteriaceae bacterium
CTTAAGAGTTGTTAGGATTAATTAAACTGTACTTAGGCACTAAAGATTTCATCACAAACCAACCAATAAGGTAACAAACAGCACAAATGGAGAACACAATAAAATAACCTGCTTCTTTTCCTTCAAAGCCCATAAACATCATTTTAGTTTCATCAGCATGAGTAAATAAAACCCCAGAACCTTTGTTTATGATAAATGAACCTACACCACCTGCCATTCCACCAATACCAATTACCGTAGCAATGGCCTGTTTAGGAAACATATCTCCAACCGTAGAAAAGATATTGGCAGACCACGACTGATGAGCGGCACCTGCAATACCGATAATAATTACAGGAAACCAATAAGAGATATGACCCAATGGTTGGGCTAACAAAGCCAACAATGGAAAAAATGCAAAGATCAACATTGCTTTCATTCGACCTGCGTAAGGGTCTAACCCTTTTTTCTCGACAAAATAAGTTGGCAACCAGCCGCCTATAATGGATAACAAAGTAATCATATACAGTAAAAACAAAGGAATAGCGCTTTCAGTTGAAGACATTTTGTAGATATCTTTTAGGTAAGCTGGAAACCAAAACAAGAAAAACCACCAAACTCCATCAGTCATAAACTTACCAAAGGCAAAAGCCCAGGTTTGTTTATACTTGAAGCAATCAGCAAAGGAAAGTTTTTTTACCGTAGCGGTTGCACCATCCATAGCTGTGCTTTCTAAATGATCTTGTTGAATATAGGTTAACTCGGCTTGATTTACTTTAGGATGTTGTTCGGGCTTATTGTAAACAAAAATCCAAAATCCCATCCAAATAAAACCAAGAGCTCCGATAATAAGAAACGACATTTCCCATCCATAAGCTTTAGCTATAAACGGAATAGTGAGGGGAGCGGCCAAAGCCCCTACTGTTGCACCTGCATTAAAAATACTAGTTGCCAAAGCTCTATCTTTTTTAGGAAAATATTCAGCAGTGGCTTTAATAGCAGCAGGAAAATTTCCAGCTTCGCCTAATGCAAGCACAAAACGAGCAAAGATAAATAGTGTAACACTGGTTGAAAGTATTAGGCCTGCATTATCAACAGTAGCTAAAGCTTCTTTTGCACCTCTAAATCCTACTAGCCATTGTCCGGTGATAAGACCAGAGGATGCTACACCACAGTATGCATGTAAACAAGCACCTACCGACCATATCCCTATAGCCCAAAGGAAACCTTTTTTAGTATCCATCCAATCTACAAACCTCCCAGCAAGTAGCATAGAAGCCGCGTAAAAAATTGAAAATAAAGCCGTGATAGTTCCGTAATCACTATCAGTCCAATGAAATTCGGGAACTAGATAGTCTTTCCAAGTTAAGGAAAGTACTTGTCTGTCGAGATAGTTAATCGTTGTGGCAAAAAATAAAAGCGAACAAATCGTCCACCTATACTTACTCATTTTTGGTTGGTTCATATCATTAAAGTTAGTTTGGTTTGATTATTTTAAGATTAAGGTTTTACTTTATTTATAATTTGGAAAGTTTTAACAGTTAAGGCAAGTAAAGCATCATAATCTCTTTTTTCTAAAATTTCTTTGCTTACCAACTTACTACCCATTCCTACAGCACAAACTCCTGCTTTAAACCAAGTATCTATATTTTTTTCTTCTATTTCCACTCCGCCAGTTGGCACAAAAAGTTGACCTTGGAAAAGCTCTTTGATTGAGGAGAGATAGGATGGCCCTAACACGTTTGCAGGAAAAAGCTTAATAATTCCGGCATTGTGCTGATGTGCGGTATTAATTTCGGTTGGTGTCATACAACCTGGAATCCACAGCAAATCTGCCTCATGAACCAGTTTACCCACTTCAATATCTACAACTGGGCAAACTATAAAATCGGCACCCGCGGATAAAAAGTCTTTGGCTTCTTTAGTATTTTTAATCGTTCCTATTCCCAAAAACAAATCTTGCATCTCGTTTTTCAAGGCAGATTTTAAAAATTTAAAATTTTCTAGGGCTGCCTCGCCACGATTGGTATATTCGAAAACACGGACGCCCGCTTTGTAAAGCGTTCTTACAACATCTAAACTTACCTGTGCATCAGGGTAATAAAAAAGAGGCAATAAACCTTGTTTGCTGATGGCCTGTATAGCGGCTGCTTTATTTTTCATATTGTTTGGTTTCTTCTATAATTTGATTTACGGTTGCTGTGGTGCAATCGCTTGGGATAAAAAGTTTATTAAATGCGGCTGCAGCTGCAAAATTTACGATTTCTTGTGGTTTATTTTGATGGTAGAAACCATAGATTAAACCCGCCATAAAACAATCGCCGCTACCCACTTTATCTAAAATTTTAGCCGATTGAAATTCAGTGGAAACACAAAATTGTTGTTCGCTAAACAAGGTAGTGTAATATTTTATGCCGCCATTAAAATCAAATCTAAAAGTATTGGCAACGGATTTACATTTCGGAAAACGAGTGATGATTTCCACAGAAGTTTTTTCTGCTTGCGCAAGATAGGTTTCTTTAGCATCAATTTCTTCGATATGGGAAGGAACGCCAATCCCCAACATTTTTTCAGCAGCCCATATATTGCCCATCACCAAGTCGCAATAATTTACCAACTCCGGAATAACATCTAAAGGTTGTTTGCCGTATTTCCATAATTTAGCCCTGTAATTTAAGTCGATAGAAATGGTAATGCCTTTTGCACTAGCGGCTTTAACAGCTTCTAAACACACTTCGGCAGCCGCCTGATTTAAGGCTGGACAAATGGCACTAAAGTGAAACCAAGTTACCCCTTCTAAAACGTTATCCCAATTGATTTGGCCAGTTTTTAACATTGCAAAGGCAGAATTTGCCCGATCGTAAATTACACCTGCATTTTTTAAATCTTTTCCCTTTGGCAAATAATAAAGTCCTATCCTATCCCCACCACTGTAAATTTTTGAAGTGTCAATATTTAGTTTATCCATGTAGCCCACCAACTGATCGGCCATGAAATTTTGAGGCAGAGCCGTGAAATAAGCCGATGGCACCTGCCATAACGCCAAAGCTGAGGCCACATTTAATTCGGCACCGCCCACATAAAATGGCAATTTATTTTCAGCCAACCATTGCGCATCTGTATCAGGACAAATACGCAACAACAATTCACCGAAGCTTAATACCTTACTCATGATTTAAAAGTTAAAATATGTTTTTGCATTGTTGTAGCAAATGTCCTGTATCACTTTCCCTAACCACTCTTTGTCGTAAGGAAGCTCTCCATTTTCCACATCTGTTCCAAATAAGTCGCATAAAATACGTCTAAAATATTCGTGACGAGGGAAAGAAAGAAAACTTCTAGAATCAGTTAGCATACCTACAAAACGACTTAACAAGCCCATATTAGATAAAGCATTGATTTGTTTAATCATACCGTCTTTTTGGTCTAAAAACCACCAAGCCGAGCCCCACTGTACTTTTCCGGCTACAGTACCATCTTGATAATTACCAATCATTGCAGCCATTAATTCGTTGTCCGCAGGATTTAGATTATATAAAATCGTCTTAGTCAACTTGTTATTTAAATCTAACTTATTTAAAAATTTAGCTAATTGTTTACCTTGAGCAAAATCTCCGATAGAATCGAAACCAGTATCTGGACCTAAAGAAGTTAACAAGCGATCGTTGTTATTGCGTATTGCACCCAAATGAAACTGTTGCACCCATCCTTTTTCGTGGTCCCAAAGTGCAAAACTAAATAGCATAGCCGATTTAAATTTCAAGGTTTCGATAAAGTTCAAAGTTCCGTTTGCTCTTATTTTAAGGAAGATGTTTTTAATTTCTTCTTCAGTATAATCTTCGGCATACATTTGCTCCAAACCATGATCAGAAACCGATGCACCATTTGCTGCAAAATAATCGTGACGAGATTTTAAAGCAGCCAAATATGTATCATAATCGGCAATTTTTTTTCCTGTTAAGGTGGCCAATTTATCGATATAAGCATTTAAACCAACAACATCGTCAGCATTCATTGCCTTATCTGGTCTGAAAGCAGGTAAAACAGTAATATCGGTACCACTGTTTCTGATTTGTTGATGAAATTCTAAATTATCTAAAGGATCATCAGTTGTGCAAAGCGTTTTAACGTTCATTTTACGCAACAAACCTTGCACGCTATATGCTTTAGTTTGCAGTTTGGCGTTACACTCATCGTATACTTTTTTGGCATTGGCCGAAGATAAAACTTCATAAATCCCAAAATAGCGTTGTAATTCTAAGTGTGTCCAATGATACAATGGGTTTCTTAAGGTATATGGAACGGTTTCGGCCCATTTCTCAAATTTTTCCCAATCACTTGCAGCACCTGTAATATAATATTCATCTACACCATTGGCACGCATGGCTCTCCATTTGTAATGATCGCCGTATAGCCAAACTTGGGTAATGTTATCAAAGTTTTTATCTGCAGCGATTTGGTCGGGCATTAAATGATTATGATAATCTATCACAGGCATCTGCTTTGCAAATTCGTGGTAAAGCGTTTGTGCAGTTTTTGTTTGTAGTAAAAAGTTATCGTCTAAAAAATTCTTCACGTTATTATGATTGCTATTTGATTTTTTTAATTATACGCCACTAAAGATGGAGAAACCACCATCAACACAGATCATTGCACCAGTTACAAATTGCGAAGCATCGCTTAGCAACCAAACCAAAGCGCCTTTTAATTCGTCTGGATCACCGAAACGCTTAAACGGAGTTTGTTTAATTACCGATTGACCACGGGGTGTAAAACCACCATCGGGTGTGGTTAATAAATTGCGATTTTGTTCGGTTAAGAAAAAACCAGGTGCCAAAGCATTCATTCTAATTTTATCCCCGTAACGGTTGGCCAACTCCACTGCAAACCATTGCGTATAGCAGTCAACTGCGGCTTTACCCATGTTATAACCTAATACTTTGGTTACTGCTTTTTTAGAGTTCATGGAAGAAATATTAACAATACTTCCTTTACCATTTTTTGCTATGGCTTCGCCAAAAATTTGTGTTGGTATTAAAGTGCCCCATAAATTTAAATCGAGTACTTTTTTCATCCCGTCCATTTTCATGGCGAAAACGCTTTCTTCGGGTTGTAAAACACCATCGGGCATATTGCCACCTGCAGCGTTTACCAAGCCATCTATTTTACCAAAAGCGGCCAGTACTTTTTCTCTGGCGGTAATTAGTTCCTCTTCGTTCATTACATCGGCCACTAAAGCGATAGCTTTACCCCCATTTTTATGAATTGCATCGGCACGTTGATTTGCTATTTCGGCATTTCTACCTAAAATACCCACAGCACCGCCAGCTTCTACAATTGCATTGATAAATGAATTACCCAAAATTCCGGTACCACCGGTTACTACGATTACTTTGTCTTTTAAAGAAAATGATTTTTCCATTTTATTGATTAAGGATGAAGCAGCAAGGAACAAAGACCAAGCACTTTCATCGAGTTATTTATTTAATGTCTTTTACGGCTATGGTGTCCATATCTGCATAATCCAAATTTTCGCCGGCCATGCCCCAAATAAAATTATAATTTTTTGTTCCGCTACCTGCGTGAATGCTCCAAGTTGGCGACAAAACGGCCTCGTGGTTTGCCACAATAATGTGGCGAGTTTCTTGTGGTTGGCCCATGTAATGAAAAACACGATGTTCAGCATCAACATCGAAGTAAAAATAA
>CANHHZ010000129.1 GCA_947460275.1 Sphingobacteriaceae bacterium
GTTTCAATTAACCAACGTTTAGATGCAGAAACTTTAACTATCGTAGCCGATGAGTTTGGATATGAAATTCAGTTTATAAAAGCCGACGAAGAAATTGATAGCGTTATTGAAGAAGAAGATGCATCTGAAGATTTAGCGGCAAGAGTTCCAGTAGTTACCATTATGGGACACGTAGATCACGGTAAAACATCTTTGTTGGATTATATTCGTAAAGCAAACGTAGTAGCTGGGGAGGCCGGAGGTATCACTCAGCACATTGGTGCTTATAAAGTGACCACCAACTCAGGCAAACAAGTCACGTTTTTAGATACGCCAGGTCACGAAGCCTTTACGGCTATGCGTGCTCGTGGTGCTAAAGTTGCCGATATTGCAATTATTGTAATCGCAGCTGATGATGCGGTAATGCCACAAACCAAAGAAGCCATAAATCACGCACAAGCTGCAGGAGTTCCTTTGGTCTTTGCTTTTACAAAAATTGACAAACCAGGAGCAAATTCAGACAGGGTAAAAGAACAATTATCAACGATGAATATTTTGGTTGAGGATTGGGGGGGGAAATTTCAATCCCAAGAAATATCAAGTAAGACCGGATTAAACGTAGATTTGTTGCTAGATAAAGTATTATTAGAGGCAGAGTTATTAGAGCTTAAGGCTAATCCAAATAAACGCGCAACCGGCACAGTAATTGAAGCCACCTTAGATAAAGGGCGTGGTATTGTAACTACAGTTTTAGTACAAGCAGGTACTTTAAGAGTAGGCGATCCTATTTTAGCTGGAAGTTATAGTGGTAAAGTAAAAGCCCTGTTTAATGAACGCGGACAAAAAGTAGATGCCGCCGGACCATCCGTGCCTGTACAAGTATTGGGTATGCAAGGCGCACCAACTGCAGGTGATAAGTTTAACGCTATGGAAAGCGAAGTAGAGGCTAGAGAGATAGCCAATAAGCGTTTGCAATTGATGCGTGAACAAGGATTACGTACACAAAAACACATTACTCTAGACGAAATTGGCCGCCGTTTGGCAATTGGTAACTTTAAAGAGTTAAATTTAATCGTTAAAGGCGATGTGGATGGGTCTATCGAAGCACTTGCAGATTCATTACTAAAACTATCAACCGAAGAAATCCAAATCAACATTATTGGTAAAGCGGTAGGTCAAATTTCAGAGTCTGATGTATTGCTAGCTTCGGCATCCGATGCAATTATCATCGGTTTCCAAGTACGCCCTTCTCCAGGTGCTCGTAAATTAGCAGAGGCAGAGCAAATAGATATTCGTTTGTACTCTATCATTTACGATGCAATAAACGAAATAAAAGCTGCCATGGAAGGTATGTTGGCGCCAGAATTTGAAGAGAAAATTGTAGCTAACGTAGAAATTAGAGAAACCTTTAAAATTACTAAAGTTGGTACCATTGCAGGTTGTATGGTGTTGGATGGTAAAATCACTAGAAACAGTAAAATCCGTATTGTACGCGATGGAGTTGTAATTTACACAGGCGAATTGGCTTCGTTAAAACGTTTCAAAGACGATGTCAAAGAAGTAGCCAAAAGTTACGAATGTGGTTTAAACATTCAAAACTTTAACAATATAGAAGTTGGAGATATTGTTGAAGCTTATGAACAAGTAGAAGTAAAACGTAAGTTGTAATACAACTTTCAAACTATAAAAAAAGGAGCGTTAACGCTCCTTTTTTATGAAAAAAATTATTCTAAATAGAGATAAATGAAAAGCAAAATAACTGGAGGCGAAACAGCATTACTTTTTGTGGGAAAAGTCTTAAACCAATATGAAGTAAAGTATTATAGATGTTTAGAGACAGGCTTTATTCAAACTGAAGAGCCTTATTGGCTAAATGAAGCATATTCTTCTGCAATTACCAAACTTGATATTGGGTTAGCCTCAAGAAATGAGTTGTTAAGAGACATGGTGATTCCGGTTATCAACAAATATTACAATACAGCTGGTAAATTTTTGGATTATGCAGGCGGGTATGGCTTATTTACTAGACTAATGCGTGACAAAGGGTATAATTTTTATCATACCGATGTCTATTGTCAAAATTTATTTGCGGAATATTTTGATTTAACAGATTTGCCAGATTTTACTAAATTTGAACTGCTCACCGCATTTGAAGTTTTTGAGCACCTCCCCAATCCTTTGGTTGAGCTTGAAAAGATTAGTGCTTATAGCGATAATATACTATTTAGCACAGTTTTACAACCAAAACAGCCACTAAATTCATTCAATGATTGGTGGTACTTTATTCCTGAAACCGGACAACACGTGGCTTTATATACAGAGAAATCATTAGCGTATTTAGCAAATAAATTTGGCTATAATTTTTATACAGACGGAATGGGTGTTCATTTATTTACAAAAAAACAATTACGGTCAAATCCTTTTCTAAATCGAAAAGACCCACTATTAATTAGAAAAATGAAAAAATGGATTAAAAAATACGACAGTTGTAAACAGGGCAAAAATGAAAGTCTGTTGGGTACGGATTTCCAGTTTATCAAATCGAAAATATCTTAATTTTTTAAAGAGAAAAATTTCTCAGTTCTTCTGCTAATAATAAATCAAGTGTTTGGTACATGCTTAGGTCGTACTTCCAACCAAGGTCTAATTTTGCTTTTGTATTGTCGCCAAACATGTTTTCAATTTCTGCAGGACGATAAAGTTTTGAATCGATCTGACAACAATGCTGCGGTATATTAAGTTGGTTAAAGATATAGTAAATGATTTCTCTTAAGCTAATCGTTTTTCCGGAACAGATTAAATAATCTGCTGGCTGGTCTTTTTGAAGCATCAAATACATAGCCTCTACATATTTTGGCGCATAGCCAAAATCTCTGCAAACATCAATATTGCCCACTTTTAAAACCTTTGATTTACCTCTGCTGATACTTATACTCTCTTGAATCACTTTTTTAACAAAAAAAGAAGATTGCCTCAAAAAAGATTCATGATTAAACAAAATACCGCAATTGATGTGTAAATTATAACTTTCCCTGTAGTGTATACAAGTAAAGTGAGCCGCAGCTTTAGATATTGCATACGGACTTAATGGATGCAAAACACTGCTTTCCGTAATGGGTAAATTGTTTACACGCCCATACATTTCACTACTGCTAGCTTGATAAAACCTAATGCTTGGATCAATAAGTTTAATGGCCTCTAAAAGGTTAAATACACTTAGTGTGTTAAATTGAAACGTACCAATAGGTTGTTGAAACGATAAGGATACCGAGCTTTGTGCGGCTAAATTATAAATTTCTGTTGGGGATGTTTGTTGTATGATTTTAATTAGTTGGGATATATCTAATAAATCACATGGGATTAAAGTCACCTCATCACTAATGCCCAGATATTTCAAGCCATTTAAACTTTCTGAAGAGGCGCCTCTGGTAAGGCCATATACTTTATAATTAAAACTCAATAAAATTTTAGAAAGATAAGCTCCATCCTGCCCAGTAATACCAGTTATTAATGCGGTTTTTTGTTTCATCTTACTTTTTTATAAATCTCGCAACATTCTTTTGCTGTTTTTTCCCAACTAAATTTTTGCACTTGTCTTAACCCCTTTAAACTAAAATCCTCTCTTAATTTTTCGTTGGTTAATAAGCTTTCTATCTTATTTTTCAAGTCTTCTTTATCGTTTATATTGAAATAAACACCGGCATCTCCAGCAACTTCTGGAAATGAACTGTGGTTTGCCAAAACGACGGGGCATCCGCAAGCCATAGCTTCTAGCACCGGAATACCAAAACCTTCATAAGCAGAAGGAAAAACAAAGCATTTAGCATGCTGATAGTAAACAGCTAGGGCAGCATCCTCAAAATTTTGCTGGATTATTTTATTTGATAAACCTAAACTTGTTATCAATTGTATTTCTTCTTCATTAAAGTTGTTGCCCCCGGCACAAATTAAATATAAATCTGTTTGGTTTTTTAAAATTGGCGCCACCGCATTTAAAAAGAAAATGAAATTTTTATAAAGCCCTCTATTGCCAACAAAAAGGATATAATTTTTAGGCAAGGAAACTTTAGGTAAATTATTTAAAGAAATGGAATGGGACAGGTAAACTATTTCAATTTTTGTAGGGTTTATATGCGGGTAAAATTTTAATATATCTGCTTTTGTACTTTCTGAGATAGCAATTATTTTTGCAGCTCGCTCTATTAATATTTTTTTATGTGCAACGGTTGTTTTATCATTCGTAAAATATTGAGGAAAAATTTCGTGTATCATGTCATAAACTGTTAATACAAAAGGCTTTTCGCCAATATATGCTAAGAAATCTATATTGTAATAAGTGGGTATAACCAAATCAAAATTCTGGTTTTTAATTAAGCTGATAAATTTTTTGGCGCTTCTTTTTTTTAGTTTACGAGGCAAAAAATACCTAATAAGTTTACTTAATTTTATTAAAAATGCATTTCTTTTTTGAAAGCTATTGTGGTAAAGAATACTTTCTTTAAAATGGATGTTATCTGTGTACAAGATAGGGCAATTTGTTTCTATTTCTTGATCATTATTTAATGCAACAAAAAGCTCGGTGTAATATCGTGATATACCTCCAAATTTTTGATCTATAAATATTTGTGGGTCTGTTAAGATTTTCATTAAGATTTAAAAACTACGCATCGTTTATAAAAAATATTTTTTGATGCCAAAAATACAAAAAAACTTGAATTGACGCTTATTTGCTTGTTTTTGGAATAAATAAAAGCATTAATTTCATTACACTTTTTACAATAAACCAAGCCAGGGGATATTTTTTCAAATGTACAAATTGAGATACTTTTTTTGATTGAAGTGCTTTTATATAAGCATAATCATCAACAAACAAAGGAAAATACTTTTGGATGGTTTGTGCTCTTTCACTTTGCATCAGGCTATGGTTTGCTTTGCTTGAAGAAATACCCTCGGTATCATATTTACAGATGTTTAAATCTAAATATTTGTAGCTAACATTTTGTTTGCAAATTTTGTAAATAAAAAACTCCCAGTCAGACACGATTTGGTAAGTTTCGTTGTACATGAAATCATCAAAAAGACTTCTCTTGATAAAGCTTGCTTGGTGAGATAGGTTATGTGCCATAAAAAAGCTAAAAGATAGATTT
Source organism: Sphingobacteriaceae bacterium (assembly GCA_947460275.1). GTDB lineage: Bacteria > Bacteroidota > Bacteroidia > Sphingobacteriales > Sphingobacteriaceae > Pedobacter. The sequence continues at coordinate 5,127 of CANHHZ010000129.1, forward strand.
TTAGGATAGGCACGCGTAACTTCACCTTTTTTTTCTATATAATTTGCATTACCATAATAAATGCCTATTTCACCATTTAAATAGCTCTCAATGCTTTTTAACGTCGACGGGTCGTTTAGTTGGTCGCCGCTATTTAAAAATAATAAATACTCTCCTTTTGCAGCTTTGATACCTTTGTTCATTGCGTTATAAATTCCTGTATCGGGTTCACTTATACAATAACTAAATTTATTTTTAGGGTTGTTTACAAGTTCTTTACTCCCGTCATCACTGTTCCCATCTATTATGATGTATTCAAAATCTTTCCAAACTTGTCCTAAAACACTATTTATAGTTTTTTCTAAACCGTTTTTATTATTATAGTTTATCGTTATAATAGAAAGTTTTTTATGCATTGTTAAAGCTCTTTTTGATCTAAATATTCAAATAATCCTGATAGTTTACTTTTCACAACTTCAACGCTATACTCGGAAATGGCGTTTGAAGCATTGTTTTTTATATTATTCCATAA
>CANHHZ010000130.1 GCA_947460275.1 Sphingobacteriaceae bacterium
TGTGTTTTTACAGTGTCGATAATAGATTTTACCCGCTCGGCAATTAAATTATCGTCTGTTGCCTGACGTGAACAAAGCTCTTCTATCTTTTGTTTATTTAAATTATTAAAGGTGTAGATTTTCAATTTGTTATGTTTATAATTTAACTAATAGTTAATATGTTTTTTGTCAAATATTCCTCTTTTTTATAGCAATTAAGTGATGATTTTTTCAATTGGCATCACCACAATACCTTCGGCACCGGCTGCTTTGAGTTGGTTTATTTTTTCCCAAAAATCTTGCTCTTCAATTACCGAATGTACGGCAACCCAACCCTCTTCAAACAATGGAACAACCGTTGGACTTTTAACGCCAGGTAGTAAATTGACTACGTCTTGAAGTTTCGATTTTTCGACATTTAAAACTACATATTTTGTGGACTTTGCTCTTAAAACAGATTGGATGCGTTGCAACAATTCTTGTACTTCTGGAAGAAGTGCTGCGCCTTTACTTGAGATTAAAACAGCCTCCGAATCCATCACATTCTTGAATGGTTTTAGTCCGTTATTTTTCAAGGTTCCGCCTGTAGAAACAATGTCGAAAATAGCGTCGCTTAAACCTAATCCTGGACCAATTTCTACGGAGCCCGAAATGTTTCTAATTTGGGCATCGATGTTGTTTTCAGTTAAGTATTTTTGAAGGATAACCGGGTAAGAAGTAGCAATTGCTTTTCCGTTAAGCTGTGTAAGTTCGGTGATGTTGCTAGTACTTTGAACTGCAATTTTTAAAGTACACTTGCCAAACCCTAGTTTTTGTAGGTAAGCTACATCAGCTCCAGCTTCTATCACTACGTTTTCGCCCACAATACCTAAATCGGCAATGCCATCTTGTACGTATTCTGGTATATCATCATCTCTTAAAAACAGAATTTCTAAAGGGAAGTTGGTGACAGTTGAAATGAGGGAGCTTTTGTAGTTTTCGAAGTAAAGACCACAATTTTTAAGAATTTCTACTGATTTTTCGTTTAATCTACCCGATTTTTGGATAGCAATTTTGAGTGTTTTCAATTGTATAAAATTAGGAATAAAGAATATTTGAATCTGTTTAAAAACCGTTTTGCGTACAAAACATTAACCTATCTATCGCCACAATGGCGATGATGTAAATGTACATGATGGTTTAAAACTTGGTTCATATATCTTTTCTTTTCCGTAATTTTGCGAAACAAGAGCATACAAATATAGCGGTGTACTTTTGTATTTAAAAATTAAACACCATTTTAATTTGAATTTAAATATCATGATCACCTCAATTTACCTGTAAAATTTTGAAAAAAACCCTGCTTTTTATTGTTCTATGTGTCTTTTTGACTTCTTGTGGCTGGTTTAGAAATGAACCAGAAATTGCAAATGTCCTGTCAAAACATTTCAACAATAAATTATACAAAAAGTTTGACACTGCTGCTTATCATCTTGTTTTTAACGAACGTTTAAATGATTTGAAAAATGGGTTTAATCACCCACGCACCATTACGGCATTTTATCAAGAACAAGAAAATTTGCCTGTGTTGCTTACCCGTTTTTATGCCAATGGAAACATAGATAGTTTAGTAAATTATCTGCAAAGGAGTAAAAATGACGGGTTTAATCCTCAAATTTTCGATGTAGCCGAGCTCTCCTCGCTGGTCAACATATTAAATGCAAATAAGTTCAAAAACATAAATGAAGTATACCCAATTGTTGCCGATTTAGAGTTAAGAACTGCAAATGCTTTACTACAATACAGCAACTGTATGACATATGGCGCTGTAAACCCTAAAAAGTTGTTCAATAGATATTACATTAACAATTTGAGGCCTGATAGCCTAAAAATGAATGCTATTTTGAATACCCAAAACTTGGTCGACGAATTAAAGCAATCGCAGCCAACCTCTAAAGCTTATATAGATTTGAAACAAGCCTTGGCCTTTTATAGAGATAGTTTAAACAATGAAAATCATCCCGATATTATAAAAATTAAGCTCAATTTAGAACGATTGAGGTGGCAAATTCCACAGCAAACCAAAGAAATTGTGGTGGTCAATATTCCTGATTTTTCGCTCACTTGGTTTAATAATTTAGATACTTTAGCCCACATGAATGTTTGCGTTGGCGCTAAAAGAGAAGCAGATTATGCCGAAAAAATGAAAATTTATTTGAAATCTGGTAAATTGGACGATAAGCCTAAAAATCATGAAACGCCACAACTGCTAAGTGTTTTTAATTCGGTGCAGGTAAATCCGGTATGGAATATTCCAGTTAGCATTGCACAAAGCGAGATCTACTATCAGGTAATTAAAGATCCTTACTACCTTTCTAACAACAACATCAAAGTTTATTATAAAGATAAAGAGATGAAAAATCCAGATACCATACGCTGGAACTTGTACAAAAGAGAAAAACTTCCATTTAAGTTTAAGCAGGGCTCTGGCGAAGGGAATGCCTTAGGTAAATTCAAATTTATTTTTGAAAATAGTTCGAGCATTTATTTGCACGATACCAATAATAAAAATGGGTTTAAATTGGCAAATAGGGCAATTAGCCATGGTTGTGTGCGCATTGAAGACCCCTTAAAATTTGCCGAACTTATTGTAAACGATAAATATCAATATGATAAATTGAGGATGGAAATTAGTTTACCGCCAATTGATACCACCAAAATGGAGGTTTTCACTAAAATGATGGCGAAGAAAACAGATACCTTAACTTCTTATCAGCTGAAACCTACATGGTTTGCAACCCGAAAAAACATTACTGTTTTAATTGCTTATTATACAGCTTGGGCAGAAAATGGAAAAGTTCAATTTAGACCCGATGCGTATAATTACGATGAAATTTTAGCGCAAGAGTTTAAAAAATATATGTATTAAAAATAATGGAATGGAGTTATGGAAACTTTGTCTAATTTTGAACTTAGTTTTTATAGCAACATAAATTGATTCGATTTTATACTTCAAAAATTATAATTCATGAACCTCTTAATTAAGGGAATTACTATTGTTGACCCAAATAGCGAGTTTAACCAACAGGTTTGCGATGTACGCGTGGTTCAAGGTAAAGTTTTGGCTATTGCCCAAAAACTAGAAAAACAAGAAGAAGAATATGTTTTTGAAGCTTTTGGCGCTGTAATGAGCCCCGGGTTTTTCGATTTAAATTGTACCATTGGCGATCCAGGTTTTGAAACTAAGGAAGATATACAAACTGGAACTGAGGCTGCAAAAGCTGGTGGTTTTACGGGATTGGCGGTTATGCCAACTACTAAACCAATTGTACAATCTAAAGGAGAAGTTGCTTATATCCTTAATAAATCCAAAAACAATTTGGTTGATGTTTATCCAGTTGGTGCCATAAGCAGTAATTTGGAAGGAAAGGAAATAGCAGAGCTTTTTGACATGAAAACCGCCGGAGCCATTGCATTTTCTGATGGAAATAAAGCCGTAGCAGATGATGGTTTTATGAGTCGTGCTTTGCAGTATGGTTTAGGCTTTGGTGCTTTGTTAATGGTACATCCAGAAAACAAAGCCATTGCAGGTAAAGCGCAAGTAAATGAAAGTCAAAATAACGTATTGTTAGGCATGAAAGGTGTGCCGGCATTGGCCGAAGAAATGCAAATTTCGAGAGATATTTTTTTAGCAACCTATCACAATGCACCGCTTCATGTGAGCAATATTTCTACAGCAGGTTCGGTAGCTTTAATTAAAAAAGCTAAAAAAGAAGGCGTAAAAATTACCTGCGATGTTGCGGCACACCAATTGGTGTTTACCGAAGAAATGTTGAACGATTTTAATAGCAATTACAAAGTAAAACCACCTTTACGCAGTAAAACTGATAACAAAGCCTTGATAGCTGGTTTAAAAGATGGAACAATTGATGCAATCTCTTCGCAACACCAACCACAAGAAATAGAGTTTAAAGCTGTTGAATTTGAAATTGCCGCTTATGGAATAATTGCTTTGCAAACGGTTTTGCCTTTGTTGTTGGAAGCAGGTTTGTCGCCCGAGTTAATCGCAGAAAAATTAGCCGTTAATCCTCGAAAAATTTTAAACCTTCCTGTGCCAACTTTGCAAGTAAATGCAGATGCTAATTTTACGATCTATCATCCTACGCAAAAATGGACATACAACCAGGCCAATAATTACTCAAAATCTAGCAATTCGCCTTTATTAGGTAAAACATTAACTGGAAAAGTACAGTTAGTATATAACAATAATCAATATCAAAAATATGAATAACAGTGTAGAAATAGCTTTAATTGCGTCTTTAGATCAATTCTCAACCGCAACAAAAACAGAATCAATTGCCATTGAAGAAAGATTGAAAGAAGTTTTTGGCAAAGACATGAACTTTTTAGAAAAGGTGGCAGAATTTGACGAAGTTTTTGACGAAAATCCAAAATTTGAAGAATTAAGAGAGGTTTTCTTTGATTTATTGATGATTAACTTTTTTACCAACGATGTAAATAAATTGGAAGAAGATTATCTGGAAACCAAAGAATGGGAAGACATTGAAGAAGAAACGATTGATCGGGGTACCGAACTGTTAAACTTACTGTTGTACATTAACGAATGCCACGATGAGCAAATTAAACCAAGCCTAGAAGACTTTTTAAAAGAATTTTTATTGGTAGAAGAAGACGAATTTCAAGACGAGTTTCATATTTACGAAGATTTAATTACCAACCAACAATTGGCCGAGAGTAGTGTAGAGGATATTTGTAGCAATGCCGATTTGTTAGAGTTAAGCGAAGAAATGGAAGAACTTTTTGTGCCTTTCATGACTTTCTTTTTACAACCCAACGTGAGCGATGACACAGCGCAAGATTTGGTAAAATTTAGCAACAATAAAAGTTTTGATGTTGCGGTTTACAGTTTAATTACTAATTTTAATAAAAATAGAAACTAAAATCTAAATCTTAAAACGTATGGAAACTACAACTACCACTGTTAATTTAAAACAAGAAGCCTTGAAAAATGGGCTAATCTGGGGTGCAATTAATGTAATTATCTTTTTAGCAACCTGGTACACAGCACCCAGTTTAATGAGTTCTTACCTTTATTCTGGCATATTAATGCTAGTTGGAATAGGCTTAGCTGTTTTTTTTATCTTAGATATGAGAAAAAAAGCAGGTGGCTTTTGGACTTTCGGCGAAGCATTATGGAACATCTTTGTCATGTTTTTGTTGTCGATGGCTATTATGTATGTTTTTAACTTTGTTTTTGGCAAATACATTGATCCAAGCTATCCACAAACCATGAAAGAATTGGTATTGACTAAAACTGAATCTACCTTTGAATCGCTTGGTATGACCGAAGATCAAATTGCTGAAGCGATGAGCGCATCTCAAGAAAGTTTAGACAAACAATTTACACCAACATTTAGCCAAGCTGTTGTTGGCTTTGGTATAGCATCAATATTTTATTTTATAGGTGCCTTAATTTTTGCAGCTATTTTTAAAAAGAATAGGCCTGTGTTTTTAGGTGGTGAAGAAGCCTAAGCACTTTTAACTAAAATTTCCCAACATGCAAATTTTATCAAATTAAATGATAAAATTTGCATGTTGTTTTTTAAGCGTATTTGGTTGTTGTTTAACTACTAAATACTAACTACTAAATACTAA
>CANHHZ010000131.1 GCA_947460275.1 Sphingobacteriaceae bacterium
AGCGTAGAGCTGTTTACATCTCTAATGCCTCTAGAACTTACGCAATGATGATCGGCATCTATAATAACCGCCACATGCGCTGTACCTAGTGCTTTTTTAAGTTCATCGGCAATTTGCATGGTTAAACGCTCTTGTACTTGCGGGCGTTCAGCAAAATATTTTACAATCCTATTCAATTTAGATAGGCCTATTACACTCCCGTTACTGATATATGCTACATGCGCTTTGCCAACTATTGGCACAAAGTGATGTTCGCAATTGCTGTATAAAGAAATGTTACGCTCTACCAACATTTGGTTATAACTATATTTGTTTTGAAACAAAGTAACCGAAGGTTTGTTGCTTGGATTTAAACCACTAAAAATTTCTTTAACATACATTTTAGCCACTCTTTTTGGCGTATCTTTTAAGCTATCATCTGTTAAATCTAGTCCCAAAACATCCATTATTTGCTCGAAATGACCAGTAATCAATTCAATTTTTTCTTCGTCGCTCAATAAAAATGCATTTGGTTTTAATGGTGTTTCTAACCCATCAATTGCCAAACTAAGGTCATTAATTAGTAAATCAGTATTCATTTAGTATGTTTTCGTATTAAATTATCTACAATTATACCATATTTGTACTACAAATGAAAAATGTAAAAAAGCAGCACTTGCCACAAAAAATTTGCGGGGTATGCCAAAAACCCTTTGCATGGCGCAAAAAGTGGGAAAAAACTTGGGAACAAGTAATTTATTGTAGCGAACGCTGCCGCAGAAATAAAGATAATATTACAAAGCAGTGAAAATGGAAACGATAATTGTATGGTTCAAAACCAATTTAAGAGTTGCGGACAATGAAGCTTTATACGCAGCTTGCCAAAGTAACGCTCAGGTAATTCCGGTGTACTGTTTTGACCATAGTCATTTTGCCAAGACGGCATTTGAAACTAAAAAAACGGGGAATTTTAGGGCTGCTTTTTTACTGCAATCTTTAGCCAATTTAGATGCAAACCTACGCAAGGCCAACAGCGGATTAACCATATTAAAAGGCAAAGCCGAAGAAGAAATTTATCAATTGGCCAAAGTATACAATGCCCATAAAGTATTTGCGCAACAAGAAATTGGAATTGAGGAAATAACTACATCTAACAAAGTTGAAGCAGCTTTAAGGACATTAAACTGCGAATTTAAAACCTTTGAAAGCAATTGTTTGTACACCGAAGCTCAACTCCCTTTTAACATGAATGAGCTGCCCGATGTATTTACCCAGTTTAGAAAAACTGTTGAAAACAGGATTGAAATTGATGAACCTTTGCCTGCACCTTTACATATCAATTCACCAGAAATAAAAAAGATGGTATTGCCTACTTTGACCGAGCTTAACCTACCTGAAATTGAGGCAGACAAACGTGCTGTTTTAGATTTTAAGGGTGGAGAAAATGAAGCAAACGAAAGACTACGTCATTATTTTGATGAAACTCACGCCATTGCTACTTACAAAGAAACCAGAAACGGATTGATAGGCGCAAATTACTCGTCCAAATTTTCTGCTTGGCTGGCCTTGGGGTGTATCTCGCCTAAATCAATTTACCATCAACTTAAGGTTTATGAAAATAAATTCGGGGCAACCGAATCAACTTATTGGCTGTTTTTTGAGTTGCTATGGAGAACTTATTTTAGATTGGTGATGAAAAAATATGGTCGACAAATCTTTTTAAAAAATGGAATTAAAGCGGACAAAACCACATCGGCATTGCCAAATCATCAATTACTAGAACATTGGAAAAACGGAAAAACTGGCATTGATTTTATTGATGCCAACATGCTTGAGCTGAAGTTAACAGGCTTTATGAGCAACAGAGGCCGACAAAATGTGGCCAGCTATTTCATCAACGACCTGAAACAAGATTGGCGCTATGGTGCAGCCTATTTTGAGGAGCAATTGATAGATTATGATGTAAGTAGCAATTGGGGCAATTGGGCCTATTTGGCCGGCGTTGGCAACGACCCCAGAAGCAACCGTTATTTTAACATTGAAAAACAAGCCAACGATTACGATAAGGATAAAAAATACAGAGATTTATGGTTGAAATAAAAATGGAACGAGCAATTACAACCCAAGCTACGCCACCTTTTAACGAACAACAAGTAGACCGAATTATTGAAATGGCTTGGGAAGACCGAACACCCTTTGAGGCCATTGAATTTCAATTTGGATTGAAAGAAAAGGAAGTGATTGAGTTTATGCGAAAAAACTCCAAAGCCTCTAGTTTTAAAATGTGGCGCAAACGAATGACTTCAAGAAAAACAAAGCATTCGAAACTGAGGCAAGAAATGACAAGATTTAAATGTAGCCAGCAAAAAAGTACTGGAAACAAAATAGCCAAGCGATAAGGCTTGGCTATTTAGAGAAGTTAATTTACTTTTTCTTTTGCAAAAGGAGCATCTGCTCTGCAAATCGGTAACCCAATGTTTGCGCAGATTCTGAGTTGAAATGCGCACCATCGCCTTTTTGTTCTAAACCATCAGATTTTGCAATAGCTGTATTGGCTACCCTACCCGGCAGGGGAGCAATCATTTCATTAATAATTTTTCTATTGTCTTTAAATACGCCCAATTCTCCTACCACTACTGGCAAATTAGGGTTTTTACAAACTTTTCTAATTCTGGCTATCAACACTTCTAAGTTGTCCAAGTAATTTGCAGCTTTTTCAGGACTGGTATCAGACTCACCTTGATGCCAAAGCACGCCTTCAATAATGCCCGTTTTCATAGCTTCCTCAATACGAGCAACAGCATCATCATACGGATGTGTATCGGTATCTTTATCAGCAGCGCCTGGTTTCCATTTAGAAATAGAAGTACCACCTACGGCACAAGGAACCAAGCCAATGGTTTGTTTAGGATAAGCTTCGGCCATTTTAATACCAAAAGCTAAACCTGGTCCAACACCTGCTGCCTTGGGCTTATCAAAATGCAAAGGATGCTTAGCCAAAACCCATTGTTTGTCTTTGTTGAACATTAGCACTCTAACATTTCCTTCCTTTTCAAAGGCAAACGTAATTTCGCCTCTACCCGCCATGTTAGACTGACCTAAGAGCAAATAAATATGCAAATTTGGGTCGACTTTACCCTCAATTTGGCAAAAGCCCGAAACTGTAAAAAAAACTGAGAAAATTAGTGTTAACAAGGATTTCATAGCTAATTTATTTAATTGTTATTTTTTGTTTTAAACGAATATCTGTGGAAGAGCTTCCAAGTTGTATTTCGAAAACACCAGGCTCTACCACCCATTTCATGTCATTGTTCATTAGCTGCAAATCATCTTTTTTGAGCTTAAAGTTTACCGTTTTCTTTTCGCCGGGCAACAAAGTAATGCGTTCGAACCCTCTCAATTGGGTTTCGTAAACCGTTACACTGCTCACTTCATCTTTAAAGTATAATTGTACTACTTCATCGCCTTTAAGTTTACCAGTATTAGCCAAGTCAACTGATACCTGAATATCACCTGCGCCGGTTTGGGTTAGCGGTGTTACCTGCAAATTGCTATAATCGAACGTGGTGTAGCTTAAACCATAACCAAAAGGATATAAGGCCCCATAAACATTTGTTTTACCAAATCCGTTAGGCCCATCGCCAGGTTGGCCAGCATGAGAACCCGGTTTAAAAGGAAAATTTAACTCTATTTGTCCGGTGGTTTTTGGAAAGGTAACTGGCAATTTCCCGCCAGGATTATAGGCGCCAAATAAGGTTTCGGCAATTACCGTTCCGCCATCTGCACCCGGAAACCAAGCCTCTAAAATGGCAGGTAAAAATTTAGCTGGCCAATTGATGGTTAGCGGCTGTCCGTTTACCAATACCAAAACCACAGGTTTTCCGGTAGCATAAAGTGCCTTTAACAACGCATTTTGATGACCAGTTAACTCCAAACTAGTTCTAGATCTACTTTCGCCAACCTGAATTTCGCTTTCGCCCATGGCGGCAATAATAACATCAGCATTTTTTGCCAAGCGTACGGCGCTATCAATTCTACTTTGCTCGTATGGTGTAATATCAGCAGGGAATAATTCGCTTTCGGGCCAATTTGCATCGGCAACTTCGCAACCTTTGGCGTAGCTTACATTTACCGCAGTACCCAAATGACTTTTAATTCCTTCTAAAATATTAACCACATTTACGTTAGATGGTCCATAACGGCTCATCGAGTGATTTACTTCTACAGCCAAAGGACCTGTAACCAATATGTTTTTGATCTTTTTTGGATCAAGCGGCAACAGATTCCCTTCATTTTTAAGTAACACTAAAGATTCTCTGTTAATTTGTTTGGAAAACTGACGAGCATCTTCGTTGTTTACAATTTTATCGGCCAAAGCGGTATCTGCAACATAAGGCTGGTCAAACAAGCCTAATTTAAACTTTACCCTTAATACATCTGCTACACGTTGATCAATTGTATTTACAGCTAATTTTCCTTCTTTTACCAACTCACGGATAGGCAAAATGTATTTATCAGGCATATCAAAATTGGTGCGCACGTTTAACCCCGCTTCTACAACTTGCCTTACTCCTTCTTTGTATGTATCGGCCACTTTATGTTTTGACGCCACATATTCTACCGCTTCACTATCAGACACTACATAACCCGTAAAACCATATTGTTTCCTTAACAATTCCGTTAAAAAATAATGGCTCGATATAATTGGGGTTCCATTCCAATCGTTGTAACTGGCCATTATACCCATAGGATTGGCCTCTTGGATTACCCTTCTAAAGGGATATAAATACATCTCGTGTAGTTCTCTAGGGCCGATATGTGGATCGGTTCGGGCATCGCCATCTCTTCCGCCTTTTGGCATACTATACGCAGCATAATGTTTTAAAGTGGCTGCCGTTTTTTCTTGTTGCACGCCCAAAACCACTTGTTTGCCCAATTCGGCAATTAAAAATGGGTCTTCGCTGTAGCATTCTACTACCCTACCCCAGCGTGGATCTCTGGCCAAATCTAAAATAGGCACGTAAACGTTGGTATACCCCAAAGCCCTAGCTTCGCGACCAATAACCGACCCTGCTTTGTATAAAAGGCTTTTATTCCAGGTACTGCCCATACCTATGGGAGATGGTAGACTGGTGGCCTTTTCATGCGCCAAACCATGGATGCCTTCATTAGAAAAATCGACTGGGATGCCCAAACGCGTTTGCTCTACAAACCAGCGTTGCACCTGATTAATGGCACCTGCATGTCGGCTGTAAGGAAAAGATAATTTAGTAAAAGTTTTAGGCCTAAAAGTAGTGCTATTTAAATGCTCGTCGATATTGCCAATGCCGTCTTTCCAAATTTTAGTTTTCCATGAAGCGGCGGGTAATTCTTCTTTTAATACACGGCCATAGCCATAAAGAGTAGCCAACTGACAGGTTTTCTCCTCCAATGTCATTTGAGCAAGTAAATCTTGTACTCTTAGTTCCTCAGGTTGTTTTGGGTCTTCAAAAACATCTTTTTTGCCATTTTTATTAAAATCTATCCAGCCTTTTTGATACAGTTTAGGAGGATTTCCCTGTGCATATATCAACTGCGGCAAAGCAATAAAGATTATAAAAATGAAGGATTTTAGAAATGAGCT
>CANHHZ010000132.1 GCA_947460275.1 Sphingobacteriaceae bacterium
GGAATGTGGCATTGGATGAAGTATATTGATGGCTCTTTCTCTTTAAGCTTAAGGGCTTGGGATCAATCGATAACCCGAAAAATTGCCAGCGTTTGGAGTTTGTTTACCCACGGCGCAATTGATAGCTTGATAAAAATGACCTTTAAAGGTCGCTATGCTGCATGGCGAGAAAAATTGGCAGTAAAACGAGCCGAAAGGGCTTTAAAAAATAGTAATCCTAAATAAAAATCAAAGTTAGTAATACATAAAAAAGCCGCTTCAAAAATTTGAAGCGGCTTTTTACTTCACAGGCAAATTAACTACTGTGGTCTACAATTACTTTCCAATTGCCATTTACTTTTTTTAGCAAAAGTGTGAAATAGCCTTTAAGTTCGTCTTTTTCTCTTTTCAAGTGCCAACTGCCCAAAACAAAAGCGGTATCTTTTGTCAGTAAATCAATTTTTCTAATGCCAAAGGTCAAAAAACCCATTGAACTTTTATCAGGATATCCTTTTTTATAGTTTTCTAACGTTTTTTGCCAACCGTATGTTGGGCCGTTTTTGCCAACAAAAAGCAAACAGTCACTTTTTAAATAACCTTGCATGTAAGCCTCCACATCACCTTTGTTCCAATCGCTTCGCTGTTGTTCTAACAAGTTTAAAATGGCTTTTTTATCAGTTATTTTTTGTGCATTTGCGTTAAATGCAATTACGAAAAGTAAAAACGTAACTAATTTTTTCATTGCTGTTTAATTTTAATTCACAAAGCTAACGAAAAATGATAAGCAAATTGAAAACCATAAAAATGACAAACCACTTAAAATACTTAACCCTTAAATTTTTAACTTAGATACTTGGTTTTATAACACATGAGAGGTTTCGAATTTTCTAAATTTTTACCAAACGAGCTGCCCAAAGGGGGTTTTGACGAAATGCTGAAGCTTTTTACTGAACTGCTAAACTATACCGCAGGCGATGCTGGCGAAACTTTAGCTTGGATGAACGAGCTAGATAAGCAATATAAATTTACCAACAACGATTATGGGATGGGTAATTTTATAGACGACCTTAAGGAAAAAGGCTACCTAAAGGAGGAACAAGGCGAAGTAAAAATAACAGCTAAAACAGAACAAACAATCAGAAAAAATGCGCTCGAAGAAATTTTTGGGAAGCTAAAAAAAGCAGGCAAAGGAAACCACAACAGCAACATATCAGGTATTGGCGAAGAAAAAAATGCCGACAGACGCGAATATACTTTTGGAGATAGTTTGGATCAAATAGATATGACCGCATCTATACAAAATGCACAAATAAACCACGGAATTGGCAATTTTACCCTAACTGATAGAGATTTAGAGGTTGAAGAAAAAGACTATAAAACGCTCACCTCAACAGTATTGATGATAGATATTTCGCACTCGATGATTTTGTACGGCGAAGATAGAATTACCCCTGCAAAAAAAACAGCAATGGCCTTAGCCGAACTCATTAAAACCAAATACCCAAAAGACACCCTCGACATTGTGGTTTTTGGCAACGATGCCTGGCCAATAAGCATTAAAGATTTGCCTTATTTGCAAGTTGGCCCATACCATACCAATACATTTGCTGGGCTAGAATTGGCTACAGACTTACTGCGCAGAAGAAAAACCCACAACAAACAAATTTTCATGATTACCGATGGGAAGCCTACTTGCTTAAAAGAAAATGGCAGGTATTATAAAAATAGCATTGGCCTAGATAGAAAAGTAATTGCCAAAACACTAAATATGGCCGCACAATGTAAACGCTTAAACATACCAATTACCACATTTATGATTGCCCAAGACCCCTATTTACAACAATTTGTGCGTCAGTTTACCCAAATTAATGGAGGAAGAGCTTTTTACAGCTCATTAACCGGCTTGGGCGAATATATTTTTGAAGATTATATTAAAAATAGAAGGAAAACATTTAGGGGAAATTAAGAATTGGAAGGTTGGAAGATTGCAAATTCGAAATATTACCCAATAAGCACCCAAAAAACTACAACCTCCCAACATTATCACATTTCAACTTTTTTAACATTTAAAAACAAATGAATATAAAAACATTAGGCCAGTTAAAAGCAAGTAATTATCAATCGTTAAGCGTTAAGGAAGAGCTTAGAAAAAACCTGATTAAACAATTGCAAGCAAAAGAAGAAGGTTTTGAAGGTATTTTAGGCTACGAAGAAACCGTTATACCCGAATTGCAAACCGCCATTTTATCTCGTCATAATATTTTATTGCTTGGTTTACGTGGCCAAGCTAAAACCCGCATAGCCCGTTTATTGGTTAATTTATTAGATGAATATATTCCTTATGTAGCAGGAAGCGAAATTTTTGACGACCCATTGAATCCTATTTCTTGGTATGCAAAAAACCAAATTGCAACACATGGCGATGACACTCCAATTGCTTGGCAACACCGCAGCGAGCGTTATACCGAAAAATTGGCAACCCCAGATGTTACTGTAGCCGATTTAATAGGTGATGTTGACCCCATTAAGGCGGCAACTTTAAAACTTACTTATAACGATGAACGTGTAATCCACTTTGGATTAATACCACGTGCCCACCGCAGTATTTTTGTAATCAACGAATTGCCCGATTTACAAGCCCGTATCCAGGTAGCCTTGTTTAACATGTTACAAGAAAAAGACATCCAAATACGTGGTTTTAAACTGCGTTTGCCTTTAGATGTACAGTTTGTGTTTACCGCAAACCCCGAAGATTACACCAATCGTGGGAGCATAGTAACGCCATTAAAAGACCGTATCGAAAGTCAGATTTTAACCCATTATCCTAAAACCATTGAAATTTCTCGTAAAATAACTTTTCAAGAAGCAAAACTAACTCCCGAGCAACGCCTTATCGAAGCAGACGGACTCGTAAAAGACCTAATTGAGCAAATTGCTTTTGAAGCCCGTAAAAGTGAATTTATTGACCAAAAATCGGGAGTTTCAGCTCGTTTAACGATATCAGCTTACGAAAACTTAATCAGCAATGCAGAGCGCCGAATGCTAATTAACGGAGAGCAACAGACTTTTGTGCGCTTGGCAGATTTAACAGGAATTATTCCGGCAATTACTGGAAAAATTGAGTTGGTATATGAAGGCGAACTAGAGGGCCCAGCAAAAGTAGCACATACGCTAATTACAAAAGCAATTAAACATTTATTTGGTAAATATTTTCCAGATCCAGAGCGTGCCAAAAAGAGCAAAACTGCCAATCCTTACATCAAAATAACCGAATGGTTTACCGAAGGAAATACAACAGCCATAGCCGACGACCAAACGTTAACTCAATATAAAAAAGAATTAATGGCCGTTGACGGTTTAAAGGAAGTGGTTAAAAAGTTTCATCCTAAACTAAGCGAAAACCAAACTTTATTATTAATGGAATTTGTGTTACATGGTTTGGCCGCTTACTCGCAAGTAAGCAAAAACTATTTAAACGGTGGTTTTGGCTTTGCCGATATGTTTGATAGCCTCTTTAATGTTGATTTGGCTAACGAAGATGAAGAAGATTTTAGGTAATTTGCGCCATAAATACTTTTTATGAAACCTTATTTTCTGTTAGTCCTTTGTTTAGTTGTTTTGCTGGTTGATTTTTACTGCTACAAAGCGATTTTAAATGTTTTTAAAAATTGGAAAGACAAAACCAAGCGCTTATTTAAGTCAACATGGTGGGCCATTAACCTTATTTTGATAGTTGGTGTTTTTGCGGCCATTTTTCTTAATCTGTTTTTATCGTTAAGGGCGGTAATTTTAGTGGCTTTCTTTTTACTTTCGGTGGCAAAAGTAATGATGCTACCCTTTTTGCTCATTGACGATTTAAGAAGAGGGATTTTAAAGATTGTCCAAACTTTTAAAAAAGATAAAACCTTACCCATCAATAAAAAAATTCCCGGCGAGCCAATTAACAGATCGCAATTTTTGGTAAAAGCCGGATTGGTTACCGCTGCCATCCCTTTAAGTTCGCTAAGCTGGGGCATTGTTTCGGGTGCATATGATTATCAGGTAAAAAGGGTAAAACTAGTTCTCCCTAACTTACCAAAAGCTTTTGACGGCATTAAGTTAGGTCAAATATCCGACATCCATTCGGGCAGTTTTTATAACAAAGTAGCTGTAAAAGGTGGTGTTGATATGCTTTTGGCCGAAAAACCCGATTTTATATTTTTTACTGGCGATTTGGTAAACAACCTTACCAACGAGGTTAAAGATTACCAAGATATTTTTGCAAAGGTAAAAGCACCTTTGGGGGTGTATTCTACCTTGGGCAACCATGATTATGGCGATTACCATTTCGGAAAAACTAGTTCGCCCGCAAAAGTTAAAAACCTACAAGATATGCTTGCCGTACATAAAGCTATGGGCTATGACCTGATGATGAACGAAAACAGGCGTTTAAAAGTTGATGGTGAAGAAATTGGCATTTTGGGTATTGAAAATTGGGGAATGGGTCGATTTCCGAAGTATGGAAAAATGGAATTGGCAGTCGAAAAAACCGATGATTTACCTGTAAAGTTGTTGTTATCTCATGACCCATCGCATTGGCGAGGAGAAGTATTACAAAAATACACCGACATAGACGCTATGTTTAGCGGACACACCCACGGCATGCAGTTTGGGGTTCGCTTAAAAGAATTTCAATGGAGCCCAGTTCAATACATTTACAAAGAATGGGCGGGCTTATATCGCGAAAAACAACAGCAATTGTATGTAAACGTAGGCTATGGCTTTTTAGGATATCCCGGACGTGTAGGAATAGTACCAGAAATTACGATATTTGAATTAAAAAGAGGCTAAAACCATTGACCTTAGTCATCAATTTTTGCTCTTTATCTATCAAAAAAGATGAGAAAATCATTTACTTCGATTTTAAATTTTTTACTTTTTAGCAACTTTTTTATTGCTTTTTGCGCCGTGGCTCAAGGCTTAGTTACTTATTATTTACTTAAACTACCTCCAAATACATACGTTTTAAGTTTCCTATTTTTTTCTACCCTTACTATTTATAACTTGAGTATGTTGCTGGCTAAGCCCAAAGAGCCTCAAAAATCGCCTTACAAAAGGGTGAAATGGATTTTTTCGCATCAACGTTTACTCATTTCCATTATACTTATTTCGGTTCTTTGCCTTATCCCTTTGGGTTTGCTGTATTTAAGTTTTGGAGCTAAAGTATTAATGCTATTTATTGGTGTTATTGCTATTTCTTACAACATCCCGTTTTTAAGCATAAATGGGGAAAAAATTGGGTTACGTAATTTGCCAGGGATTAAATTATTTTTAATTGCCTTTGTTTGGGCGTCAAGTTGTGTGTTGTTGCCAATTGTAGAAATAGAAAACAACTACGGCATTCCTATTGCCTTGAGTGAAATAGTATTATTATTTGCCAAACGTTTTCTATTTATTTGTGCGATTACCATTCCATTTGATGTGAGAGACTTGTATCAAGATAAACTTTACGAATTAAAAACTTTGCCCGTAATATTTGGCGAGAAAAAAACTTGGATATTTTGTCAGGCACTACTACTAGCTTATCTAATTTTACTGTTTCTATTTTCAAAATCAATAAATTACGATACA
>CANHHZ010000133.1 GCA_947460275.1 Sphingobacteriaceae bacterium
GTAGAGAGCTCTAAAACTTCTTGCTGCTTTTCTTGGCTTTCGTTGATGAAAAAATCGGGATGATATTTTTTGCTCAGCTCGTAAAACTTTTGCTTTACCAATTGTTGATCGGGATGAAAACCGACAGGCAAATCGTACAACTCGAAATAATTCATGATAAATGGAGGTTATTTACCAAATATTTTTAAAATATCATTTCCAAAAGCAAACACCATTAAGCTCATTAAAATTACAAAACCTGCAATTTGTGCACGCTCCATAAACTTATCGCCAAGGGGTTTTCCTTTGATCATTTCAATAATTAAAAAAACTACGTGACCACCATCTAAGGCTGGTATTGGCAATAAATTCATGAAAGCCAAGGCCATAGAAATTAAACCCGTTAAGCGCCAAAAATTTTCCCAATCAAACTCGCTGCCATATACTTTGGCAATACCAATTGGGCTGCTAATGTTACGGGCACTTACCTTGCCAGTTATCATCTTCCAAATGCCTTTACCATTGTCGGCAAAAGTTGTCCATCCTTTGTCTACACCAACACCAAAAGACTGAAAAAACCCATAGTCAATGTGTTTTGTGGCTAATTTTTGCCCGTTAAAACTTACGCCAATCGTTCCATCGGCAGCAACTTTTGGTTGTAAATCAATCACCTGGCCATTGCGCAACACTCTAACCATAACTTGTTTACCTGCAGACTTATCAAGTTGGGTATTCATTTGGTCTTTAAAACGAATTGAATTGCCATTTACCGCAATTACACTGTCACCTACTTTAAACCCTGCATCAAACGCTGGGGTTTCAGCTTTAGCTTCGGTTTTACCCAATAGTTTTCTTAAAAATCCTACTTTATTTTGAGCAAGATCTGATGGTTCAACTACTTTTTGAATTTTTTGCACCACAATGCGTGGCGAAATAAATTCTTCGATACCATATTTGGTAATGTTGTTTAAAACCGTTTCTGGTACATGCAAATCTATAGCCTGACCATTTCTAGCCACTGTTAAACGTGGGTTACCTAACAATACTTTAGAGCTAATTAACTCATCAAAACGTACCACTTTTTGGCCATTTAAGGCTAAAATTTTATCTCCGTCTTTAATGCCTATTTCTTTACCAACAATACCTGGATGCACACCGTTGACCAATTTGTCGTTGTCTATATAAGTTTCGCCATATTTAAAGGTAAGCACCCAAAAAATAACGATCCCAACAATAATGTTTACAATAATACCGCCCAACATTACAATTAAACGTTGCCAAGCGGGTTTAGATCTAAATTCCCAAGGTTGCGCAGGCAAAGCCATTTGTTCGGTGTCCATAGACTCGTCTATCATGCCGGCAATTTTTACATAGCCACCCAATGGCAACCAACCTATTCCGTATTCGGTTTCTCCTATTTTAAAACTAAAAAGTTTGAAATCCCAAGCGTCAAAAAACAAATAAAATTTTTCTACTTTAATGCCAAAAGCACGAGCAGCTAAAAAATGTCCTAATTCGTGTAAAATTACTAGTATCGATAATCCCAGCAAAAGCTGGCCCGCCATAATCAGTCCGTCCATATATTTAATTCGTATTGTTTTATTTTAGATTTATTTAAGTTTATTTTGTTACCAAAGTATTTGCAAATATACGTGTATGGTGGTCAGTTTCTAAATAATTATTGAGTGTAGGTTTCAAAATAAATTCAATTTCCTGCATACATTCTTCAATGATATCACTCATTTGTAAAAAGCCAATTTTATCTTTCAAAAAGGCATCAACTACAACCTCGTTGGCTGCGTTGATGATACAAGGCATGTTTCCACCTTTTTCCATGGCTCTAAAAGCGATATCGAGGTTACGAAATGTTTTGGTATCGGCCTGCGAAAAAGTAAATTCTGGATAATTTAAAAAATTAAAGCGTTCAAAATTACTGTTTACGCGTTGCGGATAAGCCAATGCATAATGTATGGGTAATTTCATATCGGGCAAGCCCAATTGCGCTTTGATAGAGCCATCGTTAAATTGCACCATCGAATGGATAATTGATTGCGGATGTACCACCACTTCTATTTGCTCACTCTTCAAATCGAACAGCCATTTGGCTTCGATAGCTTCTAAACCTTTGTTCATTAAAGAAGCCGAATCGATCGTTATTTTAGCACCCATTACCCAATTAGGATGTTTTAAAGCTTCTTTTTTGGTAACATTGGTTAAAAACGCAGTATCTTTTCCCCTAAAAGGACCACCCGATGCTGTTAAAAATATTTTTTCTATCGGGTTACTTTCTTCGCCTACCAAACATTGAAAAATTGCCGAGTGTTCAGAATCAACAGGGATGATTTTAACGCCATTTTCTTTGGCCAATTGCATCACCAATTCGCCTGCTACCACAAGCGTTTCTTTATTGGCTAAACCGATATCTTTTTTACTTTGTATAGCGGCAATTGTAGGCTTTAACCCTACCGAACCCATAATGGCGGTAAGCACAAAATCAACTTGTGGCAATTGCACCGCAGCAATTAAAGCTTCTTCCCCACATAAAACTTCTACATTTGGGAGCGCTTTTTTTACGGTTTGATAATGGTCTTCGCAGGTGATTACCACCATAGCTGGTTTGAATGCCAAAGCCTGCTCAATAAGCAAAGCTGCATTGTTTTGTGCAGTAAGTACCTCCACTTTATACAAATCTGGATTTGCCCTTACTACATCTAAAGCTTGGGTGCCGATGGAGCCTGTACTGCCTAATATGGATATTCTTTTCAAAAGCTGTTGGTTGATAGAATGCTAGTTAATTAATATATTTTTGCAAAGCTTCCGCTATTTTTCTGTCGTTGCTTAAGCGCGGTACTTTATTTTGTCCACCTAATTTCCCCTCTGCTCTCATAAAATTCACGAAAGCATCTTTTTGTAAGGTACGCATAATTAAAGATTGCAAAATTTTTCCTTCAATGAGGTCAAAATAGTAAATATTTTTGGCTTGCAAAGCCTCGTCTACTTTTTTAGCAAAGGCCACAACATCTTTAGGCATGGAAGCAAATTCTACAAACCACTCGTGGTAAGGCAATTGGCCAACTGGCGGATTTACCTGTGGCGCAACGGTAAACTCTGTAATTTCTACACCTTCGGCATTGGCAACACTTAACATCGCCTGTTCAACTTCCTCGCCAATTACATGTTCGCCAAAGGCCGAAATAAAATGCTTTATCCGTCCGGTAACCAATATTTTATAGGGATTTTTAGACACAAATTTAATTGTATCGCCAATGCTATAACCCCACAAACCTGCGTTGGTATTTAAAATAAGGGCGTAGTTTTTATCTAATTCTACTTCGGCCAAACTTAAACGGGTTGGGTTTTCGTTATAATACTCATCCGCCGGAATAAACTCGTAAAAAATGCCTGCTTTGGCCAATAACAACAGTGCTTTATCCTTTTGCGAATCTTGATAAGCTATAAAACCTTCAGAAGCGGGATAGGTTTCTATCGAATCTATTTTTTTGCCTATACTTGCTTCTATTCTAGCTCGGTAAGGTTCGTAATTGACACCTCCATAAACAAAAAGGCTAAAATTTTTAAAAATGTCTTTGATTTTTTGTCCGCCAGCTTTTTCGCTCAGTTTATCAAAATACATTTGTACCCAAGGCGGTATACCCGAAATTAGCGTCATGTCTTGTGCAAAAGTCTCTTCAACAATAGCATCTACTTTTTCTTCCCAATCTTCAATACAATTGGTGCTGTAGCTTGGCAAACGGTTTTTTTGTAAATAAGCTGGCACCAAATGGGCCACTATGCCCGACAAGCGACCAATATTTATTCCGTTTTTCTTTTCCAAAACCGGACTTCCTTGTAAAAAAATCATTTTTCCATTAACAAAATCGGTTTTACCGGTTTCATGAATATACGTTAACAACGCATTTCGAGCTGCTTTGATATGCTCGGGCATCGATTCTTTAGAAATGGGGATGTATTTTACACCAGAAGTGGTACCCGAGGTTTTGGCAAAATACTTTGGTTTTCCTTTCCACAACACATCCGTTTCGCCTGCTACTACCCTATCCACATAAGGTTTTAGCGCTTCATAATCCCTAATAGGAACGTTGGCTTTAAAACTTTGGTAATCTTTAATGGTTGTAAAATGATGATCTGTGCCAAAGGCTGTATTTTTTGCTTTTTTGAGAAGCATTTTAAGCGTTTGCTCTTGAGCTTTTAGGGCATCTATTTTCCATTTATTGACACCTCTAACTACCCAAGCCGCAAAAGGCTTACTTAACGCAGATTTAACCCCCATAAACGTAAAACCCTAAAAGGGATTCTCCTTTAAAAAGTTATGATTATTACAAATTATTTTAAAAGCAATATTTAAGTCCACTTTAGGAGATTTAGGGGTTAAACGATATTATGTATGATATCAGGATTCTCATCGCCCTTATATTCGTTCACCATCTTACGGTAAGCAATCGTTAAAGCAACACTTGATAAAGGAACGATGATAAACGAACTTACAATATTTACTATAAAAGCAGTAATAGGCCATTGCAAGTAACTAAAGAATAAATAAAGAAAATAAAATCCGCCTAAAACCAACAATAACAATAATATTTTTGTGAAATTTCCTCGAGTAGTGGCCAAGCTTAACTTTACAGAATCGAAAGGTTTTGCATTTTTATCAATTATGAAAAAAGGAAAAAAGGAAATCCGAATCCATATCATAAAAATAGCCATCACCCCAAGGGCAACAGCAACAGCAATAATCATATCACCTGCTGCCTGAAAACTATTTACCCATCCAATATTTACTAAAAAACGCAACAATGGATCAATTAAAAACAAAACAGGCATCAAAAATATACCCGCAATTACAATACATAAAGTAAAATAGAGTGTAGCAACTGTAAATCTGATTATTTGTGTCCGGGTTGGTAAAGTACCCACAATGGTAACGTCGCCTTCTTCATCGTCCAACAAATGAAAAATATATTTAAACAGCGAAAGGTTGATGGTAAAGTAAAGCAATACAAAAACAAGCGCCATCAAAGTACTTAATCCGCTACTTACATCTTTTAAAAAAAAGGCCATCAAACCAGATGCATTTGAGGTAATAAACATCAAAAAACACAGCGTTGCGATAGAAAAATAATTTCTTTTGGTCACGTGCCAAGCTTTAACAATTACGTCGTTTACGGCGAAAGTACTTTCTTTTAAAAAATCTACAAAGGCTCTTTGCCTTAAAAACTCTATCATGATTGTTTTAATATTATTCTTTTAGTAAAATCTTGCATAAAACCTAAGCCATAAGCAATAAGTTGTATAAAAGATGCAGCAACACTCAAAAATGCAATTTTTATTGATGTATTGCAGCGCCAAGCATCAAAAAATATCAACATAAAATAAAACACTACAAAAGTGTCTAAAACAAGTCCCAAAGGGGGATAAAACACGCTTAAAAGCACCGCTAAAATCATTCCAAGGGTGGCAACAGCCGGAAAAAAATGAACCAATTTTAATTCTGACGGAAAATGTTTGTAAATATTAATCCTTGCCCGGCCAAAAAAGTGTAATTGTTTGTAAAATTGAGCAA
>CANHHZ010000134.1 GCA_947460275.1 Sphingobacteriaceae bacterium
AGTAAAACTACTTCCAGTGGCATGGAACTGATTGCTTAAAAATATAGTTTTTTCATCAATGGATTCATTTAAAAGGGTAGGATAAGCGCTCAAACTTGCATTTGCACTTTTGGCCCCAACTAAAAAAATAATTAAAACACTAAACTTCTAGATTTTCTGCATAAATTATATAATATTAATTGTTAAACAGTTGACTAAAAAGAGATTTCTTTGCCGAATAATTTGAAATATTTTCTCTTATCAAATTTATACAAGGTAGCTGCCCTAAAAGAAACTCCTTTCTGTTTTTCATTTAATTCCTTTAAAACACCAAAACTCAATATTTTTTTCCTGAAATTTCTTTTATCTAGCTTTTTTCCTAAAATTAATTCATAAACATTCTGAACTTGAGTCAAGGTAAATTTTTCAGGTAAAAGTTCAAAGGCAATTGGCAAATGTTTTATCCTTCTTTTGATTTTTTCTAATGCCTTATTAAAAATATTTTGATGGTCAAAAGCCAACTTAGGCATTTCTTTTATATTGATCCATTGAACATTTTTAACATAACTGGTAAGAGGCTTTAGGGCTTTATCTCCACTCAATCTAAGCATGGCGTAATAAGCAACAGAAATTACTCGCCCCTGTGGATGCCTATCTACCTCGCCAAAAGTGTAATATTGCTCTACGTAGATATTACTTAAACCTGTGAGTTCATGCAAAATACGCGAAGCAGATTGATCTACACTTTCGTTTTCACCAACCAAATTGCCTGGTAAAGCCCACCAGTCTTTAAACGGCTGCCCGTTTCTTTCTATAAGCAATACTTTTAGTTCGCCATTGTCAAAACCAAACAATACGCAATCTATGGAAACTGCAGAATTAAAAATTGGTAATCTCTCGTTCAATGTAATAAAATTAATTTTTATAATGATAAAACAAAATAAATAAACTTGGGGTATTTATTTTTGTAAAAATAATAAAAAAAATTACTTAGTGTAGACGACACACAGTATATTAGCAGATTAAATAACAAAAACAGATTTAAAAAATATTTCTGTTTAAAACTCTGGCCGAGACAATCCGATTATATAAGCCTAGGTAAAGTGTTTTGTTACGACACCTAATGATTATAAACTTAATTGATAAAAGATAAAATTTTTAAAGCTTTAATACAAAAGCAAACACACCTAAATACTTGAGTGGTGATATAAGTCTGAAGCAATTTAACCATTTGAAACAGTGGGTGATATTTTTAAGCCGGAAAAGAACTCTAAATAATAAAAAAGATGAAAACAAATAGCCTATGTGGCGAGGATACTATACTTATGCCTTCATCAAAAGCATTACACCTGCAAATTCCTAAGCTAGAATTTGGTTTATTAGAAATGGCTAATATTTTATTCATTTAGATCATATGATAGCAGTAGTTTACAGTGGTTCTAAAAGTGCATTTTGGAGAATTTCAAAAGAAGATCATACTGCGGTACAATGCACTATTCCAGGTATAAATCCATTTTTTAATGATCAAAAACAAATCCTCCACTTGTTAAACAACGAGATAACACTAATCAACTATGCCGAGCAAATAAAAAAAATATATGTTTTTGCAGAAGGTGCATCTCATATTGATGCGCAAAGCCTATTGGAAGAGACCTTGCAAATCTTCTTCAAAAACAGTAAAATTATAGTAAAAAACGATTTATTTGGGGCAGCTATTGCAGCTTGTGAGCACAAAAATGGGATTGTTTGTATTTTGGGTAGTGGTGCAAACTGCGCTTATTTTGATGGAAAAAAACTAGAAAAAAATTGCTTTGGCTTGGGATATCTTTTAGGTGATGAGGGTTCTGCAAACTATCTTGGGAAAATGTTGTTAAAAAACTATCTAGAAGATAAACTACCAAAAGATTTGAAGCACATTTTTGAAAACAAATACCATTTAGACAGAGCGTTAATTTTGGAAAGAATATACAAAAAACCAAATCCACAAAACTATCTAAGCCATTTTTTCGACTTTTATGTAGAAAACAAAAAACATCAATTTATACAATGTCAAATAGATTTAGCTTTTGAAAAATATTTTTCAATTTACTTAATACCAACGCTCAAATTACACCCAAATGAAGAGGTGCATTTTGTAGGTACTGTCGCTGGGACTTTTGAAGAAAATATACATTTGATAGCCGAAAAACACAATATTAACATAACCTCAATAAAAAGAGAACCCATAAATAATTTATTAGCATATTACTCAAATTAAAATATAATGACTAAAGTAGGAATAAATGGATTTGGCCGTATTGGCCGATTAGTTTTTAGAGCCGCATTAAAAAGAGGCTTAGACATCGTTGCGATCAACGATTTAATTGAGCCTGATTACATGGCATATATGTTAAAATACGACAGTACTCATGGCCGTTTTGATGGTAGCGTAGAAGTGAAAAATGGTCAATTAGTAGTAAACGGAAAAACTATTCGCATCACTGCCGAAAAAGACCCAGCAAATTTAAAATGGGATGAAGTAGGTGTAGAAATTGTAATCGAATCTACTGGTTTATTTTTAACACGAGTTGACGCCAACAAACACATTGCTGCAGGAGCTAAAAAAGTAGTGTTTTCTGCACCTGCAAAAGATGATGATATTCCAACATACGTAATGGGTGTAAATCATGATCAATTGACTGCCGACCAAACTGTTGTCTCTAATGCCTCTTGTACCACTAATTGCTTGGCACCAATTGCTAAAGTATTGCACGATAATTGGGGAATTGCCGAAGGATTGATGAGTACAGTACATGCTGTAACTGCTACACAAAAAACTGTGGATGGACCCTCTGCAAAAGATTGGAGAGGCGGACGTGGTGGTTTCTCGAACATCATCCCTTCTTCTACAGGCGCAGCGAAAGCAGTTACTAAAGTAATTCCTGCATTAAAAGGAAAATTAACTGGTATGGCATTTAGAGTTCCTGTGGCAGATGTATCTGTTGTGGACTTGACCGTTAGACTAGAAAAACCAGCTACGTATCAGCAAATAAAAGATGCCATGAAAACCGCCTCAGAAGGATCACTGAAAGGTGTTTTAGGATATACGGAAGAAGAAGTGGTTTCTTCTGATTTTATTGGAGATGATCACGCCTCGATTTTTGATGCTGGCGCTGGGATTGCACTAAACGATAATTTTGTTAAAGTGGTTTCTTGGTATGATAACGAATGGGGATACTCTTCTGCTTTGGCCAAGTTTGTAGAATATTATGGCACTTTAAAATAATTAAAATGCGTTAATAAATTTTTAAAGCATGCTTTTTTTGTTTAAACCAAATTGGAAAGCACACTCCGAAATTCTGTAAATAAAAAATAAAATTTACAAAAAATAAAAGTGTACTTTATACACTATTAAAAAAATATTCTTACATTTGTATTAAACGTAATAAAGATTTCAATACAACAGAAAAATATTCTTTTCAAAACACAAGAAAAGAAATTTAAAGAGTAACCCGTTCATACAGGTTTATATTTGGTTAGAAAAAAGGACAAGTCTGGATGGATTGTCCTTTTTCTTTTTAAGAAGAAATTTACTTAAAATAAATTTTAAAAGTAGTTCCTTTTTCTAATTGAGTAGTAAATTCTATTTTACCTCCCATCGACTCAACTTGGCTTTTAGTGATAAATGAACCAAATCCTTTTGTATGATTTTCGCCGAAAGCTGGATCAGAACCAAATTTGCTGTCCTTATATTTTTTCAAATCTATCCCAATTCCATTATCTTTAATACTTAATACCAATTGACCATTCTCATAAAAAGCTTTTAAATTTACAATTGGCTTTCTATCTGGATGCGCACATCTTAAAGCATTTGCAATAAAGTAGAGCAATATGCTTTCCAGATACGAAGCGTTATAATTTACGATTATACTTTCTTCCACATCAACAGTAATTTCGGCCTTCTTAATTATGATTTGAGGATTTTGAACAATTAAAGATTTTTTGATATAATCATATAAATTTAAAGGCTGAACAACAATATCAACATTAGTTTGAACATTAACTATCTTACTTAAATTAAGCAACGTTTGATTTAAATCATTACCTAATTTCTTTAAAAGCTGTAGCATTTCATTACGTTCGTCATCGGTTTCTGCAGTTTCTATAAGTGAGGACACCCCTTGAATATTTACTGCATGAGAACGTAAATTATGAGAAACGATGTAAGAAAAATTCAACAGCCGCTTATTTTGATCACTAAGCAAATCAAACGATTGTTTAAGCGCAAATTCATCTGCTTTTTTTCTAGTGATATCAATCATTATCCCACGTAGCTTTGTGGGTTGATTAGGCTCATTGATTACTGTAATAATATCTCTTATCCAAACAATAGATTTATTTTTGGCAATTATTCTATATTCAAGATCTAAGGTTTTTTGATTTTGAATTGCCTCATTAAGATTTTCGCTAACAAGTTTTCGATCTCCAGGATGCAAATTGTTATACCAAAAATTAGATGTTTCCATCCACTCTTTTTTAGTATAACCTAAAACATCATACACTTTTTCACTTACAAAAGTGCAAACATCGCTATGGGGATTCCCCTCCCAAACAACACCATCAATAGTGTTTATAAGCGATTTTAATTGATTTTGTGAAGAAGTAATTATTAGTTCTCGTTCATTTTTTTTCAAAAGTTGAATAAAAACATAAACAGACAAAAACAGCAATATTAATCCCAAAAGTAAAAACCCAAAAAAACTTAATTGAATCTCTCCATGTTCAAGGTTAAAAATAGAGATAAGTGCGCTCACCTTAAAAAGGTGAACAGCAAGAAATTTTGAGTGTAAAAGGCTAAAATACATTAAAAAACAAAATGATCATGTTACCAAATTTAAACAAAACCAAATAGTTGATTTATTCAAATATTTGAAATTAAGATACAATATAAAACAACAAAGCTTCCTGGGTAAATAAACCAAGGAAGCTTTGTTGGTGTTTGGAATAAATAAATTACGGATTAAACGTAAAAGATAAATAGTAAAGGGCTCCAATTGATGGGTTACCAAATGAAGTTTGATAGTATTTATTCAAAATATTTGATCCACCCAATTTAATCATCGACTTAACTGCAGGAACTTTCAAGTTAACCTGAGCATCGAAGGTAGAGAAAGATGGAACTGTTCCGGTTGCAAAACTTGAATTCCAATAGAAGGCATCTTGCCAGCGGTATTGAACGTTAAAACCAAAGTTTTTAACAATTTCTCTACTACCTACGCCAGCATTAAATCTCCACTCAGGGGTATTAAAGTTATTATCAACATTTGCAGGTAAATTACTTAACTTATTGTAAGAAGTATTACCGTTGAAATTAAATTTACCAACTTGGTAATCTAAACCAAAAGCACCACCATAAGATTTAACTTGTCCGTCAAGATTTACAGGGACATTAAATTTAGTTGGACTAGCAGAGGTTGGATTTTGATACAATTCTACACCTCCGATGAAATCTTTATAAATATTGTAATAAGCATAACCATCAACTAATAGTTTTTTAGTGGCTAAACCTTTATAACCTAATTCAAAAGATTGAACA